>JALXCX010000058.1 GCA_026990725.1 Desulfobulbaceae bacterium | reverse complement strand
CTAACTTATTGGAATGTCAAGAAAAATTTGAATTTTCGCCGATATTTTTCACAATGTTTACGAAACATATTTTAATTGATGACGCTATTGCGACGTTTAAGCCCTATTCGGGAATTGCTGGTAGGCCAATAGCTCCCATATTTTTTCAAGAGCATCAATATCACGTTGCAAACGGGTAACCTTTATCTCAGTATTATGGGCTCGTTTGCTGTGGCGGCAGTTATAGCGATAGGTTAACCAGGCTGCAACGCACACCGACCCAAAGACAGCCAGTGCATTCAATCCGTTGCCTATAATTGATGCTGTTGCCTCAGGATGACTTTTACAAAAGACGTAGATTGCGTGAAGTGATGGAAAGCTCATGTTCATGCTTCCTGCTGCAATGACTGCAGACATTTATGCCATATATCGTAAATATGGTTAATTTCGTCAAAAAGTCTGACGGCAACTTTTCTGTGAAGGGTGGGATTTTCGGTTGGAATGGGATCTTTTTGAACCTGTTGCGCTACGGATCTAAAATAAATTACAGGAGGGTACTGATTGTGGGCCAGGGCATTTCGCATTTGAATCGTTTTTTCAACACATTCCTCGGTAAAAAAAGGTTCATAACGGCTAATGTCAGAGCCTGTTGATATCGCCTGGAGACAGCCACGCCTGAAAATATTCAGGAGTTCCCGGTGTGATAATACGATTTTTTTCTTCTTCCCTGTCTTTCCCTCATCGTCCCGAGCATGTTTTTGCTCTCTCAGTGTATCAAGTTCATCCTGGTAAACTGAATAAATATGTGTTTCCAGTTTATGCACCTTTTCCATGGCCTTGACTCTGATTTTCCGGTAACTGCTCAGCTCACTTCTTATTTCCATGATATGAATTTCTTTTTCATCTTCAGGGTAATATAAGAGCAGGCCGGGTAGACGTCGGTCTCTAACTTGCAGCCTGAACTCGCCCAGGTTTTTTATTTTAAACTCCTTATGAAAAAGAAATTTTTCTGTCTCCGGGACAGGATATTGAAAAGAAATCGGGGTTGAAAAAACTCTTTCCGTTATGTCTTTCAGCTTCCATGTCTCAATATTATGCGGGTCACTGAACTGTAATGTTTGCAGGCTGTTTTCAGCATAGAGGTAGAGGATACTGTCCTCCACTGACAGGTGCCTGATGACTTTTTCCCGATGTTTATATAGTTTTAGAAACTTGCAGAGTTTCTCGGTCCTTGTTTTTCTTTGATTTTGCTTGTTTTTGCTTGAGTCGAATTTTGAATCGACACATTTTGTTTTTGTCTCTTCCCTTATCTCCAATAGAGCGATTATACGCTCTTCCTCAGAAAGATGACGGTTCTTTTTTGGATCAAACTTTTCCTTGTTACTCATATTTCTGGTATCCAGATAGGTGTCGAACAGGGCGTGCCCGCGCCGATACCTGTACATTTCCTGGATATCATCATTTTTGTACTCCCTGAAATATATCTGTATCAGCCAGCTGACAGACGGGCGTACTGTAACCTGCCGGCCATTACGGATAAACGATTGTTTTCCCTTGTCGAAAAGTTGTTCAGCCGTACATTGAAGGCTTTCTGCAACCATATGGAGAATCGGCGTATATAGCAGGTTTGCCGGCAGGGGTAACGGCTTAAGCTGGAGCCTGCCATCGGCATCAGTATAGGACTGCTCCGTCAACCATCCAGTAAGAGTTGAACGTTGCCTGATCCGCAGCCAGCCGGGCGCCTCCAGATCTTTTTGTTTTTCAGCATATTTTTTGTATTTTTCAAGAAATATTTTCCGCTTGCGGAGATAGTCGTTATAAAAGCTCAACAACCCGGCATACTTGCCCGGGTTGTCTTGCAAGCCAAGCTCGTTTAGAAAGGGGTGAGGGAAATCACCTGTCAGCAATCCGGCATCTGTTAATCAATCAACAATTTGCGGTGGTTCATCGAGATGGATGCTGTAGTAGGCAAGGGAGGCCTGGAGGATTTGATACTGCTGGCTGTTCAGTTTGCCGCCGTCCTTCTCCTCTTTATCAACGGGCTGAAATCGGAGCAGATCATCGGTGAGAAAGTCTGCGATGTGACCACATTTAATTGGACGAAACCCCTTTTTACCACGTTTTTTAATGATCGTAACCATGTTGTTAAGCTGGTAAAGTTTACGATCAGTTTCCTCGATGAGCGTTTCTGTGCGGGCAATAATTTTTTTCTTGGCGATTGGTTTCTCGCCATGTCCGACAAGATACCTGGTTACGATTTTGGGTAAATCCGACAGACTGACGGCAAACGGCATACCGTCCCTGACCTTAAAAATCTCATTCAACCAGGACTGGGCAGCCTGACGCCTGCGGTCTGAAAATGATTCTCCTTCAAACTCGGGAACCTGCCCGGCCAATGCCTTATAGAGCTGTTTCATGCCACTCTTGTATCGGGACAACAGAATGGCTGGGTGCAGATATGGTTCAGGATATTGTTTTTGTAAATGGATGTAAAAAGCAAGGGAAACCAATTGCTTCGAACTGATCCAGAATTCCGGCTCCATCTCCTGGGCTCGAACCGGATTCAGGGGACCCGGCTTATCTTCTATTTTTACTTTGAGGTCAGGATAATCTGCCCGACAACAAGCATCCTGGTTACGATCTATCCGAAAACCAATTCTGTCGTCAGCGTAATGATAATGCGGGTAACAGGGAACAATATAGGGTGTAATATATTGTATTTTGTCAGTAACCGTTGCAAGTGCCTTGTCGGCCTCCATAGCCGATAAGGAGTGATTCTTTTCCAGTTGACGCCATACTTCAGGTTTATGGACAGCTTTTTCAGGGTCTATTGTATTGTCAAAATCTGTCAGACGGCCATATCCAATTATTTTTCTGGATAAACGCCGCACCCGTGGTCGTCCATCTGTATACTCGCTGCCTGGCTTGACCCGTAGATTAAAATACAGTTGACCAAGATCAACAGCAAACCGCAGCCGACTGTCAGTAGTTCCATTGGTGTCAAAATCAAAAAAATGGAGCAAAAGTTCGACAAAACGATCTCGTTTCCGGTCTGACAGAAATGTCCCCTGCTCTACCGATTGGTCCGTTGATTCCGACATGGGACTTATCCGAAACCGGTTCTGATCATCTCTGTGCAGAGCATCGAAAAGAATCCGTGGACATCGGGAAAGATGTGAGGCTGCATCCAAGGTCACGGCTTCTTCGTGATTGTCACTGTGCAATCTTCGTAAAGGAGGTCTGACCCTGTAGATGCCAACCAGTTCCTGGACAACTTTTTTTTGTTCAGGGGTTACAGTTGGCCAACAGCCTGCCTGCCAAAAATAGTTCACAAGTTCTGCGCCCTGTGTCTTATCAAGGAAAAGTGAACAAAGTAAAACATGGCCAAAATCATAGATATTCTCAGACTGCATCCTGCTTTTTGGATTGTCCCAATAACTGCATAAGGCAAGGTTAAACGTCGATGGCGGTTTGGTCTTCCCGTTGCGGTCACAAAGATTTAAGGGATCTATTGTCTCTTTATCTATCTGAAACCGCTGCTTCACCGTGCCTAAGGCGGCGCTGTAAATAGCTCTAAGGTCATGAAAGAGTTTTTCGTGCTGAGACTTTTCCAGCTCCAGATCCTTTTCAATGGCATGGGCGGTGGTGTTTCTCAGTTCCTGAATCAGAGTGAACATCCGGATCAATGCTTGTTCATAATCTGCGGGAGTAACCAACAAGGGATTTTTGTCTCTGTCTTTCCAGTCTTGTCTGGAATCGGTTAGAGGATCAAGAGACCTGAACCTGTTGCGTAACTGCTTAATGAGGTACTTTTGATCTTCCGGATTGGCCCTGGCAAGTGCCAGTTGTTTTAGGGATTGAATATTCTGGTCGTCATTGTCGAATTTTTTCCGTCCGGTTTTAATACGAATATCATTTAGACAATCTCGAATATTCAGGCGGGCATCATTGTAATATGCGGCCAAAACGTGTCTCGGCAATTTGTTTTTTTTCATAGGATGCCTTTTTTAAATGAGTATTTTGTCGAACGATTTTCCAAATGAATTTTATTTATCTACCCGGAAAAGACTTTTGCCATCCGATTTTGTACTATGCCTTCTTCGTTTCGTAACAACTGGTATAAATCACAACGAATTATGTCTCCAACTTGTTGTGCTTCATCAATGTCATGGGGTTTTGAGCTGCCAATACCACAAAAAATATAATCATCAGGATGCCAGGCCGAGCAGAAAAGGTGTCAGATTTATTTATTGGTGCCAAGAACGAAGAGCCTGATCAACCATGCAACTTCATACAGAGGAAACCATTGGCAACATCAAGCACTCCGAAAACGTGTAAGGTTTACCTTCTTCCTGAAAGGTTTCCGCATAATAAATGTAGCAGAATTCCAGCCAATAAAAGTCAACATATTCTACTCATTCTTGGCCGTCAGTAAGAATGTCATGTTGATTCCTACAGATTAGGTCACAGTACGTTCCTAACAGTTTCAGCGATAATATCTCTTGGTGTGTATTTCGCATATTCTTAATACTCCGATTATTATGAACGCCCATATCTTTCATTAAATATCACTAAAATCTTTTCATTATTTATGCAACTGCCGTGTTCTCCAGCCTCTGTGCCGCCTGAGCATAAAAATGCTGAAAAATTACCTCAGTTTTTTCGCTGAAAAGTCCTCGGTCGTACGAATCCGGCAGATTTGCATCGAGTACAACTTGAATTTCCCGGCGCACCTTTTCCTGACTCTCAAGATGCTTGTACCAGGCCCGGATCAACACCGTATCCCGGCCTTTTTTTAATTTTTGCAACAAGGTTCGGGCCGCAAGTTTTACCTTCTTCTTTTCCGCTTTGGTCATTTTTTCTTTTTTGAGCAGATCAAAGAGTTCCAATTCTTCTTCGGTCATGCCTTCACGGGCGGCACGGTTTTGCTCTTCGTTGAGATTTTCCGCCTCTCGGGTTAACTGTTCGTAGGCCTCTTCAATGGAGAGACTGCCGGTATTATACTCGTCAATAATCTTTTCAAATCGCTCCAGAAAACCGCCCCTGGTTTTATTTTCCCGCAGCATCTGCCTGAGTTTGATCTGCATGAACTGCTGCAGATCGGCAAATTCTATATTCTTATGTTTTTTCTCCTTAAACTCCTGCCGTAACTGCTCAAAATTTAACCGGCCAAGATCAACAAGCGTTCCCCGGCCGATCTCAAAACGACCAGGATCTCTTGTCTGCAAGTCACCCCGGCCAAGCACGGAACTATCCAGAAGATTATCAAGTTTTTGCCTGGCCCGTTCAACCTGTTCGTCCTGGTCCACATTACGATCAACAACCTTGCGCAGATACTCGAAAACGTCACGATCCCGCTTGATAGCAGGATATTCATATATTTCAGGTTTTGCCGAGTCGTACAGTGACGAAATAGTATTGACATATAACCCCAGCTGATCCCGGTATTCATTCCTTCGCAGGATAATATCCGCGTAATCGTTAAAGAGTTCTACCTCCCTGAACCCCTTTTCTCCAAGGGAGAGGATCGCCTCGATATCTGCCCCCAGTTCGCTGCAATACTGTTTTGCTTCGGCAATCGCCTGTTGTAGCAGGTCCAGCAGAACCCTAAATTCCTTGACCGGAAATTCATCAAGTCCGTCTCCGTCTTTCTCCTTGCCCTTTGAACCTTCGGCATAAGCGGCCAACGCCTTTTTCAGGTTCCTGAACACCCCAAAATAATCAATAATCAGGCCATTCTTTTTCCCCTCATAGACCCGGTTGACCCTGGCAATGGTCTGCATGAGCGTGTGATTCTGCATGGGTTTATCAAGGTAAAGGGTGGAAGCGGTGGGCGCGTCAAAGCCGGTGAGCCACATGGCTGTTACAAAAACAATGCGAAAGGTGTTGTTGGGATCCTTGAAATAATCCTCTATATTCCGTCCATCCTCGTCCGGATACTCCATGAGTTTACGATGGGGCGTGATATCAAGTCCCTGAGCGGCAAATTTCTTTTTCTCTTCCTTTTCGCTTCCCTCAAGACTTATTACCACGGCCATCTTTGTTTCGGTCATAAACCGGACAGCCCGTTGGTAGCGTGTTTTCTTCTCAGGATCACGCTCCTTGGCAATTTTACGGTTCAGAATTTTGATTTCTTCCTTGAGATGATATTGCACCTTGTCATACATTCTGACAGTGGTGAACTTGTCGATGGAAATCACCATGGCCTTCATGGGCTTTCTGTTGCCAGCGTCATCATCCACATCAAGGCGATAGGGAAAATGGCGGACAATATGTTTGGCGATCTCCTCCAGACGGTCATCACGTCGCACCACTTGCAGCAGAGTGGAATATTCACGGTCAAGCTTTTCCTGCTGCTCTTCACTTAAGTTTTCGTCTTCCAGAATTTGGGCGGCATCACCCACCAGGTCTTCATTGACCTGCTCCACCCTGGGTACGCTTTTTTTGTAATAGATGGGCACGGTGGCGCCATCCTCAATACTCTGGGCAAAATTATATTCGGAAACGTAATCACCAAACCAGTCTCTGGTCAAATCGTTGCGCAGAAGCGGGGTGCCGGTAAAGGCGATATACTGGGCATTAGGCAGCCCAATCCGCATATTTTCGCCCATGGCCTTGTATTGGCTGCGATGGGCCTCGTCCACGATCACCACCCAGTTGTCCCGTGTGCTCAGACAGGGATAAGCCAGTCCCTTTTTGATGCCGAAGTTAAAGATGGTGGTGAAGTAAAATGATTTATTGGCCTTGAGGGCCTCCTGCAACTGTCTGCGACTGCCGGCTCCCTTGGCACGAAAACTGTTTTTATCGGCTTTTTCGTCGGACGGTAGACTGATGGTCTCGGTTTCCAGAAAATTACGGAAAATCTGATCATCCAGATCATTACGGTCCGTGACAATAAGAAATGACCAGTCGCCGGCAACCTTACGCCTCACCTTGCGGGTGAAAAAGATCATGGAATAGGATTTTCCCGATCCCTGGGTATGCCAGAAAATACCCAGATGGCCCTGATTGTTCTCCCGCTGTTCCAGTGCCTTGACCGTGTTATTGACCCCTAAGAACTGATGGTTCTTGGCTATAATTTTGACCTTTCCCCGGTGATAGAGGACAAAATTTTCTAAATAATCAAGGAGGTTCTTTTTTCGACACAGCCCCTGGCAAAAGATCTGCAGGCTTAAACGATTTTTTTCTTTCCGGCTTTTGGTTTCAATGGCGGGCAAGGAGTCCTGGTCGGGATTGACACAGTTATCTTCAAGCTTTGCCCAGGAGAAAAAATGTTCCCACGGGGCATGAAAGCTGCCCACTCTGGTCTTGATGCCGTTGGAAACGGCCACAAAGAGATTGTACCAGAACAGTTGCGGGATGTTTTCCCGATATTTTTGCAGATTATCGTCATAGCCCTGTTTAACCTTAACCGTGGCATTTTTCAGCTCGATCATCACCAGAGGCAGACCATTGACATAGAGCAGTAAATCCGGTCTCCGGGTAATACCGCTGATGTTCAGGTATTCGATGGAGAGCTGGGAAACCACCAAAAAGTCATTATTCTCCGGGGTGTTGAAATCAATGACTCGCACGTAATCCTGAACCTCCCGCCACTCATCATTGGTGTAGGTTACAGGGATTCCGCCCCGAATCAGCTCATAAATTTCTTTATTGGCGGCCACCGGCTCCCTGCTTGCCCGGCTGCGGGTAAGTTCATGGACGGCATGATCCAGGCACATGGGAGGCAGTTCGGGATTGAGGCGGGCAAGGGCGGTGTAAAGCCGGTCTTTGAACACAACATCCTTGAGGGAATCCCGGCCCAGCAGTTTCTTTTGCCAACCGTCTCTATGCTGGTATTTGAGCGTTGCTGTGAAGAAGGCGATGTCTGCTTCTTCTATGTGGGATTCATTGAGAAAGGCCATTTCCGGTTACAGGTGTCAGCTGTCAGGGGCCAGCAAGTGGTCCGCGCTGAGTTTGCCGCTCATCAGGCGAGGGAGAAGGAGGTCTCTGGTTTGTTTGAGGATTTTGTTTTTTTGCAAAAGAATATTTATCTCTTCATACAACGGCTCCACCTGTTTGTGATATTTTTCAGAAATGGACGATATTGGCTTGGGAATTTTCAATCGTTTGAAAACAGTTTTAGCAATCTCTTTGAATGTGGCTCCTGTTGCAAAATTATCAATAAGAGGTCTGTTGATTTTAAGCCAACTGGCGATATAGGTATATGGGAAATAACGGTTTGGTAAACAAGTAATAAAGCCTTGGTTTGTACAGGTGGGTTGAGTATTTATACCTATCGCACCTATGGTTGCCCGGCTTGTCATCATAACCGAGTAAGGAGGGAAAAGTTTTGCCGAAGAGCCTGATAGCCCTGACGCTGTTATTTTGTTGGCCACCTCGTTAATAAATAAACCTGGCGCCCCGGTTATGTCAGTTGGTGTTACCCAGTTAATTGTCCCGTTTTCCCAATAACTTTTTTCTTTTGTAGAAGGAGTACCACCAC
>JALXCX010000057.1 GCA_026990725.1 Desulfobulbaceae bacterium | reverse complement strand
CAAGTTGGCTCACCCGGCTCCTCAGATCCTGGTTTTCCTGGATAATCTGCTGCATCTGCTGTTTCAGAGATTCAATATTATCCATAGAGCTTCCCGCAAATGCCGGAGTAATACCGACCAGGCCTAGTAATCCGGCCATACCTAAAGTTTTCATTGTTTTCTTCATCTGTTCTCTCCTTTGAGTTGGGGTAAATAAATGTCTGTTAGGGGTAATCAGGTCTGTGCAGGCGCAAATAAAGGAAGATGTCTCATGTTGATGTACCACTGCATCAGACGGGACTTAGCCATGCCCAAAACTGTATAGATATCCATTGGGTAATTTCGGCAAACCTGTGGTTTTTAGTATCATTTTTTCTGTTTCTGAATAAATTCGACGAATCCGTGTTTGCTTTTGTTGCCGCATGTTTCGCATTCATGCTTCAGGAAATGCGTGTATTTGATCATCCGCTCGATAATCTCCGGCGAGGCGGCATGCTCCATCTTGCAGGCACCATGGTCGGCTGTTTCCCTGTCAACACCAAGCACTTCAATAAAAAATGTGCGCAGGGTTTCATGTCGATGCAGGACATCCTTTGCCACCACTTCTCCCTCACGTGTAAGGGTGATATTTTCATAAGGCCGATAATTCACCAGTTTCTTTTTTGCCAGCAGTTGCAGGGCTTCGGTGACAGACGGGCCGGATACGTTAAGCCGCTTCATTATTTCTTTTGAACGTGCTTCTCCGCATTTTTTGATAATCAGATATATGGCCTCGAGATAGTCCTCCAGGTTGTTGCTTAGCTGTTTTTTTCGTTGCATGGCATAACATCCTCTGATCACAAAAAAATTCGCATAAAAAGGATAATAATTCTGACCAGTTAGGCTTCAACAAGATCAATACCTTCATTCAACCGCTGCGCAACTCTACGGCCAAATCACAGCTCTTCCCTATGAATGCCGAACAAGTACGGGGTCTTGATCTACATATTCAGGTGAGCCATTCATACGTTTCTATGGTGGCCGGATCACATTTACAGCATCCCTTGGAACAGCCAAGGCTGCCGGTATGCTTTTTTACTTTGCCTTTTTGTATCCAGAGGTCCAGCATCGGCCTTGTGGCATCTGTGGTCATTCTGAAATGCAACGCAATGTCATGCAATGTTGCCAGTTTACGTTCCTGGAGATATTTGCGGATTTCTATGGGAGTCATTTTTTTAGTCTCAACTAATTCAAGAAAGAAAAAAAGAGGAGCGAAACCATGTTCCGCTCCTGTGATATCGAAACGTTTATACGCCGACTGTCGCCGCAAGCGGTGACACGGCCTGCTTTTTTTTGCCGATCATTTTCAAAATGGAGATTACGGTTACAAGCGCCAGTAGATCACCAATGATCCAAAGAGCTGAACTGCCTGGATGGCTCCCCATTGTTGCCGTCTGATAAAAAATAGTCGATCCGACATAGGCTAGAAAAGTAGTCCAAAAGGCGGAAAACATGGTCCAGCCCAGGTTGGTTTCCCTGTACACTGCGGCAATGGCTGCGCAGCATGGGAAATAGAGCAGAATGAACAGCAAGTAGGCAAATGCAGCCACCTTGGAGCCAAAAAGAGTCACCATGGAACCAAAGGTTCCCGTGCTGACACCCTGCTCCTCAGCGGCGGCTTCTTTATTGGTAATGTCACCGACAGATAGTCCCAGCGGATCAAGAAGGGTTCCGGCAAGACCAGAAAGGTTGTCCGGAATGGTAGCAAAGGAGGCTGCAATTTTACCCCAGAATCCCGGTTCTTCTTCCGGCGCTTCTTCGCCATCTTTGGTAGCCGCTGCCGCATCCATGCCGCTGTAGAGCGAATTTAGTGTCCCGACAACAGCCTCTTTGGCGAAGATACCGGTGAACACACCAACCGTTGCCGGCCAATTTTCATCTGTTACACCCAGGGGATGCAGTGCGGGGGTTATTATTTTACTGACGGAAGAAAGAGCAGAGTTCTCTGTGTTTTCATTGCCGAAAGTACCGTTAATGCCCAGGGAATTGAGGAAGGCCAGGACAACAACGACAGGAACCAATACCCGACCGGCTTTGAACAAAAAGACCTTCAGACGATCATAAGCTTGCAGAAGGACGGCCTTGATTGTGGGCAGATGATAGGGCGGCAGCTCCATGACAAAGGGCGTGATATCACCTTTGAGCAGAGTGTTTTTCAAGATCAGGCCGGTCAACACGGCAAAGGCAATTCCTATCAGGTAGAGAAGAAAGACAAGGTTCTGTCCTCCCTTAGGGAAAAAGGCTGCTGCAAAAAGAGCATATACGGGCAATCTCGCCCCGCAGGACATGAAAGGATTCATCATGATGGTGAGTGTTCGGTCACGTTCATTTTCCAGGGTCCTGGTTGCCATGATTGCCGGTACATTGCAGCCGAATCCAACCAGCATGGGAATGAATGATTTCCCTGGAAGGCCAATAACCCGCATGAAACGATCCATGACAAAAGCAGCGCGAGCCATGTATCCGGAATCTTCGAGAAAGGAGAGGAAG
>JALXCX010000056.1 GCA_026990725.1 Desulfobulbaceae bacterium | reverse complement strand
GCTAAACTTGAGCTGACTGAAAAGGAAATAGAACAGATGACCCGCCAGCTGGACACAATCCTCAGCTATGTTGCCAAACTTGACGAACTGGACACCACTGGTGTGGCTGTAACAACCCATACTCAGGATGTAACCAACGCCTTTCGGGAAGATGAAGTGAGCGAGTCGCTGTCCCGGCAGCAAGCACTGGCCAATGGCCCCAGGAAGAGCGAAGAAGCTTTCATCGTTCCTAAAATCATCACCTGAAAAAACAACAGCACTACTTATACAAACAAAACAGACAAAGTTTATACTGAATCAATTCAGACAATTTTCCCATGGAATTATACGATCTTACTTTACAGCAGGCCAAAAAAAAGCTCTCCAGCGGCGACATTACCTCAACAGCGCTTACCGAGTCAGTACTGTACCGTATTGATCAGGTGGAAGACACTGTCAGGGCATTTCTCAGTCTGCATAAAAACCAGGCTCTTGAGGCCGCAGAGAAGGCAGACAAACAACTGAAAAACGGGAAAGGTGGTGCACTTTGCGGTCTTCCTCTTGCTTTGAAAGATGTCTTCTGTACAGCAACCATGCCGACCACCTGCGGTTCCAGAATCCTTGAGGGATTCACCCCGCCATATGACGCAACAGTGGTTGAAAAGCTCAAAGATGAAGGCGCTGTTTTACTGGGCAAGGTCGCCATGGATGAATTTGCCATGGGTTCAACCAGCGAAAACTGTGCCTACAAAATCCCGGAAAACCCGTGGAAAAAAGGATATGTCGCCGGAGGTTCAAGCGGCGGTTCTGCTGCCTCTGTTGCGGCTGGCGAGTGCCTGGCCTCACTGGGCTCTGATACGGGAGGCTCCATTCGACAACCCGCTTCGTTATGTGGAATTGTCGGCATGAAACCGACCTATGGTCGTGTATCACGATATGGTCTGGTCGCTTTTGCATCATCTCTTGATCAGGTCGGTCCGTTGACCCGCGATGTAGCTGACTGCGCTCTTATGATGAATGTACTTTCCGGTTTTGATCACCGTGATTCCACATCTATCAAATGCGAGGTTCCCGACTTTTCTGGGGCCTTACAGGATGGGATGCAAGGGATACGAATCGGGATACCCCGCGAGTATTTCGGGCAGGGTCTTGATCCCGCGGTTGACAAAACGGTTAGACAGGGCATTGCAATGCTCAAAGAAGCTGGAGCTGAAATTGGGGAGGTGTCACTTCCTCACACAGATTATTGCGTTGCTGTGTACTACCTTATCGCACCGGCTGAGGCAAGTTCGAATCTGGCCCGTTTTGATGGTGTTCGTTACGGTTATCGTGATTCCAAAGCGGAAAGTTTAATAGACATGTACCGACAAAGCCGATCAGAGGGTTTTGGTGATGAAGTAAAAAGACGCATCCTCATTGGCACTTACGCGCTCTCCTCAGGATACTATGATGCCTATTATAGAAAAGCATCACAGGTCAGGACGTTAATTAAAAATGACTTCAGTAACGTCTTTGCCGAATACGATTTGATTGTTTCACCCGTGTCGCCTACTCCGGCCTGGGAGAGAGGCAAGAATTCAGATGATCCGCTCGCCATGTATCTTTCTGATATTCTTACACTGTCAGCAAACCTTGCCGGCATTCCCGGCATATCTGTTCCCTGTGGTTTTTCAAGTGATGGTTTACCTATCGGCATCCAGATGCAGGCAACACATTTTAACGAAGAGTCGCTCCTTCGGGCAGCCTGGAACATTGAGCAACGAGCCGGGATAAAAAATAAAAAACCAAATCTGTAACAAATCCTTCATAGAGTCAAGGCAAGTCTTCAGTTCGTTCTAAATGATAATGTATTGATAGAATTAATTGCCAAAGACTGAGAATCTCACATTTTACACGTAAACATTTTGTTAAACAATGAAACTATTAGCCCCAGATAATATTGCCGAGATAGTCCCCTACCCGCCCGGAAAACCACAAGACGAGCTAGAACGGGAGTACGGGATCACGGAGTCCATTAAACTTGCTTCAAATGAGAATCCTTTTGGCCCATCTCCCAAGGCCGTTGAGGCCATTAGAAAGATGCTCACGGGCTTACACCGTTATCCAGACGGATCAAGCTATTATTTAACTCAGGCAATTGCCCATTGGGTTGACGCAACACCCGAGCAAATTGTTTTAGGGAATGGCTCCAATGAAGTCATAGAATTTCTTGTTAAAGCCTTTGTCCAGCCCGGTGATGAAGTTATTACCAGTCATCCCTCTTTCCTAATGTACCAAAAATTTGTCCAGATCCGCGGTGGCCGTAATACAGTCATTAATCTTAGACAATTTGACCATGATCTCGATGCCATTGTTGAGGCGACGACAAAGCGAACCCGCTTGATATTTCTCGACAATCCCAACAATCCCTGTGCCACTCTCATTAGTAGAGACAAGTTCATGAATTTTTTGAAACGGCTTCCTGAAACCGTTATAGTTGTCCTGGACGAGGCATACATTGATTTTGTCGATCAAGAAAAACGTATAGATATAAACTCACTTATTCGTGATAACGTAGGCATTCCAGCTGTTGTTTCACTACGTACATTTTCAAAGGCTTTTGGCCTAGCCGGCCTACGGGTAGGTTTTGGCATTATGCACTTAGATATTGCATCATTGCTGCACAGGGTAAGACAACCTTTTAATATTAACCTGCCCGCACAGATTGGGGCTCTTGCAGCCTTAGATGATCAAGAGCATTATGATCGGACAATGAAGCTGACAAAAGAGGGGCTGGTCTGGCTCACGGAGAAGGTAAAGGCTCTTGGCTGTAAAGCGTACTCCTCACACACCAACTTCTTTTTAATTGATGTACAGGGTGATGCCACGACTCTTTACGAATCAATGCTCTACAAAGGGGTTATAGTTCGTTCTATGAAAGCCTATGGCTTCCCCAATTATATACGGATCACCATCGGGACAAATGATGAGAATAAACGATTTATTAAGGCCTTGAAAGATTCCCTGACTGAGCTTGGTTATGTGTAGGAAAATATGTGAAGTTGTGACAATAGACGGGCCAGCCGGCGTAGGAAAATCCACCGTTTCCCGAGGGCTTGCCAGGCAATTACATTTTACTTACCTTGACACTGGTGCCATGTACCGAGCAGTTGCCTACGGCTGCCAGCAACTTAGAGTTGATGTAAAAAACCAAGAAGCAGTCAAAGCAGTTCTGCCTGATTTTTCAATTAGCTTACAACCAGCCAATAACGCTGACGATAACGTGCTTGTTTTTCTTAATAATCAAGAAATCAGCATGCATATCCGAACTGCTGAGATTGGAAACCTGGCCTCACAGGTATCCGTACACGAGCCCGTACGCACAAATCTTACAGCCCTACAGCAAGTGATTGCCAAAAAAGGTAAAATTGTAGCGGAAGGCAGAGATACAGGAACAGTGGTCTTCCCCGAGGCTGCCTGGAAGTTTTATCTTGATGCTACCCCTGAAAGTAGAGCCAAACGCAGGATACTTCAGCTCAGGAATGATGGCCAACAAGTTGACGAAAAACTCATATTATCTATGATTAATGAGCGAGACAAGGCTGATTCAGAAAGAAGCCTTGCGCCCCTCAAACCATCCCCTGAAGCCATCTATATAGACTCAACAACAATGGACGCAAAGGCTGTGATAGCTCTCATGCGGTCATATATTATCCACTGAAAATATACTTAAAGAAGTAAAGAAGGACGACGACCGGCCACAACGACCGGTCGTCTTGCGAAGGAGAAAACTAGGCATCAAGGTAGATTGGCAGTCTGCCTCCACACCCATATTGGCAGAATGTAAACACTCAAGCCAATTTATGCGTCGATATAGAACTTTTCACCGACTTGTTATAATCCAGGAAATTTGAAAATTCCTGGAAAGGATTAATGATTAAATAAATTTATAATAGTCTATTATTGACCGAGTAGCGCACCAGCAGCCTGGGCTATCATTGAACCCGGGAAAAGCCCAAGCCCGATAACACCCAAAAGAGATAAACCAAGGACAACGGTAAGCCCCGGTGTAAAATTGATGCTTACTTCCTTTTCGGGATCAGCCATGTACATATAACGTACAACTCTTAAGTAAAAATAAGCTGAAATTGAGCTGAAAATAACAAGACAAATTACAGTCATTGTATAGCCGGCAGCTAATGCAGATTTAAGCAGATAGAATTTTCCTATAAAACCAGCCGTTGGTGGAATACCAGTAAGAGAGAACATAAAGATCAACATCATAAAAGCAGCACCCGGATGGGTTTTAGACAAACCTTTAAAATCATCAAGTGTCTCACGATGGTTATCCGGAGAGGACATAAGTATGAGTATAGCAAAGGCGCCCATATTCATAAAAGCATAGATTAACAGGTAACTCATGGTGGCAGACAGGCCCTCAGGGGTACCACTAAGGACACCAAGAAGGGCATAACCTGCATGAGCAATGGCGGAATAAGCAAGCATTCTCTTAATTGAAACCTGAGAAAGAGCTGTAATATTACCTACTGCCATTGTCAAAATAGCAAGCAGGGAGAGCAAGGTCCCCCAGCTATCATGAAACTGGGGAAACCCGGATACGAGCACACGCCCAAATACAGCGAAACCTGCAGCCTTAGGTCCTACAGACATAAATGCTGTTACAGGGGTAGGTGCACCTTCATAAACATCCGGTGTCCAAAAATGAAATGGAGCGATGGCCACCTTAAAACAAAATGCGGCTATCATCATACCAAGCGCTGCCATAAGAGCAGGATTAGTCAATAACTGTCCAGATGACGATAACTGGGCAATCTTGGCTATATTTGTTGTTCCAGTAAGCCCATAAACCAATGACATTCCATAAAGCAGAATTGCAGATGCAAAACCGCCCATTAGGAAATATTTCATCGCAGCTTCGCCTGTCTTTGGATCACCGTGATGGAGACCTACCAGGCAATAAACAGATAAGGCCATTAATTCAAGGCCCAGATAGAGTACCATCAAATCTCCGGCAGAGGCCATGATCAACATACCGACTGCGGAAAGGACCATGAGGCTATTATATTCCCCCAGCGGAAGTTTTTCCCTCTGCCTGAAATGTTCACTCATAAGAGCGGCCATTATGACACTTATCATGCATACTACTTTGAAAAAAGAAGCGTATCCATCGGTGATAAACATCCCGTCAAACGCCTGACCATACTTTTCTCCGGCTACCATGCCAAGGACGATTACCCCGCCCAAGACTGTAATCCAAGGTATGAGTTGTTCACGCTGTTTCCCTGCGAACAAATCGAATCCGATTATGGCCAATGCAATACATACCAGCAACATTTCTGGTAAAATAGGCTCAAAGGCTGTCCAGCTGACAATCGCTGTTTCCATCATTGTCTATCCTTTTGTCTCACTTACAAAAATTAATTGTTCAGATCAATGCATTAACATTGCACTGACTTGACTCGCAGTCTGGGTAACACCTGTACCGTAAACCTGTTCAATAAGATGACGTACCGACTCATGCATGAAACCAAGCATAGCGTTCGGGTACAAGCCAATCCAAAAGATGAGTGCCACCATAGGAAGCAGTGTACAAATCTCTCGTGCATTAAGCTCTGGCAGGCCCACAACCTTCTTGTTAACAGGGTTAAAAAATATTCGCTGATAGAGCCATAACATATACCAGGCTCCAAGAATGAGGCCAGTTGCCGCAAAAAAAGCAACCCAGGGCCGATTAATAAAACTCCCAAGCAGAATCAAAAATTCTCCAATAAATCCATTCGTTCCCGGAAGCCCGACTGAGGCCAAAGTAAAAAAGAGGAAAAAGGAACCAAAAACCGGCATAGTTGAGGATAGTCCGCCATAATCAGCAATAACACGTGTATGAGTCCGCTCATAAACCATGCCGATGGAAAGAAAAAGTGCACCCGTCACAACACCATGATTAATCATCTGCAGGATTCCACCTTCAATACTCTGCTGATTCAAAGCATATATACCTAAAGTGACAAACCCCATATGACTTACAGAGCTGTAGGCAATCAGACGCTTAAGATCAGTTTGAGAAAGACAGATAATTGCCCCGTATATAATACCGATTAAAGAAAGTACCAGCATCGGTACCATCATTGCCTGCGTAGCATCCGGGAGGATTGGCATTGAAAATCGTAAGAAACCATAGGCTCCCATCTTAATCAGGATACCAGCAAGTATTACTGAACCAGCAGTGGGTGCTTCTGTATGTGCGTCAGGCAACCAGGTATGCACAGGCCACATGGGCACTTTTACTGCAAAAGCAGCAAAGAATGCCCAAAAAAGTGTTTTCTGTAATCCGATTGGAAATGAATGCTGCGCAAGTTTCAGGATATCAAAAGTATGTCCACCCTGAGCATACAGAGTGATTATACCAATAAGCATCAACAAACTACCAACAAGAGTGTAGAGAAAGAATTTAACAGTTGCATACAACCGATTAGGTCCGCCCCAAATACCGATAATCAGGAACATGGGGATCAGCATGGCTTCCCAAAAGATATAAAAGAGGAAGAAATCAAGAGCACAGAAAACACCAATCATCATTCCTTCAAGAATGAGGATAGCAATGAAGAACTCTTTGACCTTCGTTTGAATAGCTTCCCAAGACACACTGATTGACAGTGTAGTAATCAATGCCGAAAGAAGAATAAACAACACGCTGATACCATCAATCCCCATAGAGTAATTGATATTAAAAGCTGGTATCCAAGTATGAAACTCCGTGAACTGCATGAGAGGCGTTGTCTTATCAAACAGAAAAAACAACGGTACAGCAAGCAGGATTTCGATCAGGCTGATAACCAGGGCCATGATCTTAATGGTCTGGACTTCCTCCTTCTTTACTAGCAGCAGGGAAAGACCGCCTAATACTGGAAAGAAGGTTAGGGTGCTTAACAATGGTACTGACATGCTTATTCCCGTGATTAATTTTTTAGGAAATCAGGAGCTATTACCCGCTCCCCAATCATCAAGGTAACTAAATCAATGTTGTTACCCATTTCATTACTAAGAAATATAGTGTGGGGGTTATCTTGCAAACATCCACACAAGAATGAGCAACGAGCTCACTCCCATCCAAGTCAGGTAATGAGATACCTGGCCATCCTGAAGCTTTCTCATCTTTTTGGATAGACCACCAATCCCCCGCGGTATCCCGTTGACAATACCCTCAATAATACCAATATCGACAACATTGAGAATGAATTTGCGGCTGAACGTCAATGTAGGATCAACGAGGTAATTAATGTAAATCTCATCAATATAGTATTTGTTTTTCAACAGATTATAGGTTTTTGGCAAGCGTTCAACGAGTTCGCCTGGAAGCTCAGGTCGCATAATGTACATATAATACGCCAGCAGTATACCAAAAACACCTGCCAGAATTGATGTACCCATCAATAAAGACTCACCATAATGTGATACTGTTACATGTGGATGCCCTAAAACAGGGGCAAGAAATGAAGCCCAGTGGTTCTCGCCGCCAAGAATATCAGGTACGCCAAGCCAACCGGCAAAGACTGCACCGAAAGCAAGCAGCATCAGGGGAACAGTAACAACAAGAGGAGATTCCTTGAGATGATCCTTCTGTTTTTGAGTTCCACGAAACTCTCCGTGAAAGATGAGAAAGAATAATCGAAAGGAATAAAAAGCTGTCATGAAGGCAACAAGTGTTCCAATAAACCATGCAAACTTACCTGCGCCGATCGGAGTATTAAAGGCCATGAGCAGGATTTCATCCTTACTGAAAAAGCCAGACAGACCTGGAACACCGGAAATTGAAAGGGAAGCTAACAGGAAAGTCCAATAAGTAATTGGCATATACTTTTTTAGCCCCCCCATATATTCAACTTCCTGTTCATGATGCATTCCCAAAATGATGGAACCACAACCAAGAAACAGGAGTGCTTTAAAAAAAGCATGGGTAAAAAGATGAAATACCCCAGCCGAATAGGCTCCAACACCGCAGCCAATAAACATATAGGCTAGCTGACTAACTGTTGAGTAAGCAACCACACGTTTTATATCTGTTTGAACAAGGGCAATAGTAGCTGCAAACAAACAGGTGATAGCACCGAGTATTGTCACAATATTCATGGCAAATGGTGAGAGTTCAAAAAGAACATTACAGCGGGCAATTAAAAAGACACCAGCAGTAACCATCGTTGCCGCATGAATCAAAGCACTAACGGGGGTCGGACCTTCCATGGCATCAGGTAACCAGACATGAAGCGGAATTTGTGCAGATTTACCAATTGCACCACAGAAGAGCAGGAGCGCGATTGCTGTAGGCATATCAAAGGACATGCCAAATATGGTAAATGTCTGGCCAACTATCTGATGTGCATGAGCAAATACTTCGTGATAATGGAGCGACCCAAAATTTACATATATAAGGAATAAACCAAGGATAAAACCGAAATCGCCAAACCGGTTTACAATAAAGGCCTTCCGTCCTGCAGTGGCCGCTGATACTTTTTCGTAATAAAAGCCGATTAGTAAATATGAAGAGAGCCCAACAGCTTCCCAACCAAAGAATAACTGCATAAAGTTATTCCCAAGTACCAGCATGAGCATGGAAAAAGTAAAAAGGCTCAAGTATGAATAAAAGCGATAATATCCGTCTTCACCCTTCATATATCCAACAGAATAAATATGGACAAGGCTACTGACACTCGTAACAACGATCAACATGACAGAAGTCAGCTGATCAACAAGAAACCCGACAGCAACTCTCGTATCACCAGATGAAATCCAGGTATATAAATCCTGATTGACATAATGCCCTGCCTTCACCATAAAAAAAGCTTTCAAGGCGCAGGAGAAAGAAATAAGTACCGCAACTATTGGCACCCAATGTGAACGAACGCCTAAATACTTACCAAAAATAAAAGTAAAGAAAAATGAGGCTAGCGGCAAAAAAGGAATGAAAAACAAAAACCCGGGGATCTTGCCACCTGCCTGAGGCATAACTATCTGTCGGACACTTGAATGATGTCCTCCCTGGTGTGCTTCGGCATTGTGCTCTGCCGGTTCGTGCTCCGAAGCAACTGTGCCGTCCTCAGCAGTTACCTGCTCAACAACAAGATCTGCAGGGCCGGCAGCCTGCACCTCTTCAATGGTTTTATGAGTTATGAGCTCATTGTCAACAGCGGTGGTCGCTGCACTTTCACTGTGGTTCAGTGCAACCATAACAGGTGCAACGTGTGCCGCTGCACCTTGATGAACAGATGCGGTCACATCTTGACTCCAGCAGATTCCAGCCAGGGTAAGAACCAGGAAAGCTATGTTTAATACTCGAAATTTCATGCTTACCCCTTCAACTCATTAATTTCATCAACATGGACAGTATGTCTGCACCGATACAAAGAAACAGCGATACCAAGACCGATAGCCGCTTCCGCTGCTGCTACGGTAATGATAAAAAAAGTAAATACCTGTCCGTTCATAGATTCTAAGTAATGACTCAAAGCGACGAAATTAAGATTCACGGCATTGAGCATCAATTCAGTGGAAAGAAACATTATGATGATATTTCTTCGGGTCAGAAACCCGCACACTCCGATGGCGAATAAAATTGCCGCCAGTGCCATATACCAGCTTAATGGAATCATCTGTTAGCCTCCGGTTCTTTCGACTGAAGACTCATTCGAGATATAACAGTCATTGTTATGTCGTGAGCAAGGACTTGGGTGCCTACCATGATATCAGCCTTCCAATGTTTGATTTGTATTATCTTTTTTAGCCAGAACCAGTCCACCTATGACCGCAACAAGCAGTATCAGACCAGCAATCTCAAATGGAAATATATAGGTTGTATACATTGCCAGTCCGATTGCTTTCGTATGTGTTAGTTCCTGTATCCTTTCAACGGGCCAGCTACCTTTTTCGCCGAGAACAAAAGCTGGAATGATGCTAACTAGAATAAGAGCCAGAGTAGCCGAAATAATCCGGCCAAGCCATGCACTGTCAACCAGTGAATCGATTTGTAATTCTTCACGTATATTGACAAGGAAAAGAACAAACAGATAGAGAACGAGAATGGCACCTGCGTAAACAATAATCTGTACGGCAGCAAGGAATTCTGACTGTAGTGAAATGTATAATCCTGCCATATGAAAAAACATCAACAGTAACATTAGCACCGCATGTACAGGGTTTCGTCGTGTGATAGCAAGCATTGCACTGCCTAATATCATCACGGCACAGTAGAGGAAGAAAATTTGTGTAAACATAAAGACCGGCTCCTTATTCAGTACCCTTTGCCTTAAATTTTTTACCGACAACCTGGCCTTTAATGGTCCATTCGTCTGGTACTTCTACCCTCTTTGCAGCAGTAAGTTTATCTGCGTTCATACCACGTGGCCGCCAGAAGGGATTTACGTAAGTTGACATATCAGAACCTTTATCTTTGGCAAATCGATCCCAGTTCGCCAGCAATGTCTCCTGATTAAAAAATATTTCCTCACGCGCATAAGCTGAATATTCAAAAACTTCAGTCAAGGTAACCGCATTAACAGGACACACCTCTTCGCAAAAGCCGCAATAAACACAACGAAGGGCTTCAATATCGTAGGTGTCAACGACTCTGGCACCTGTTTCTTCATCATCATGATAGGTGATCTTAATACATCGTGACGGACAGACAGTAACACACCGCATACAGGCAACACATTTTGATTGACCAGTATCTTCATCACGAACCAGCGCATGTTGTCCTCGAAACCCAAGTTGAACATCAGGCATCTCTTTCGGGTACTGCCGTGTTATGGGCTTAGAAAAGAGCTTGCGTAAGGTCAACGCCATACCCTGCATAATCTCAACATGCAGGATGGTCTGCAGCAGGTTTCTTTTTGGTTTATATTGAATCTGCATGTAAAACTGAAGCCTCCCTTAACCGACCAGCGCTTTAAAAAGAGCGGTAAGTACAATATTTCCCAATGCCAGCGGAATGAGTAATTTCCAGCCTATATCCATAAGCTGATCATAACGATACCTTGGCAGGGTCGCACGTATCCAAATAAAGAAAAACATGAATACATAAATTTTTAATACAAGCCAAAATGGAGGAAAGAAAGAGACCTCAAACGGACCATTCCAGCCACCAAGAAAACAAATGACACCAATAGCTGACATTATCATCATGCCAATGTACTCAGCCATGAAAAACATGGCATATCGCATACCGCTGTATTCTGTAATATACCCGGAAACCAGCTCGGTCTCAGCTTCGGGAAGATCAAAAGGAACGCGATTTGTCTCAGCGAGCATGGCTATACAAAAAACAAAGAAAGCGATTATTTGAGGAAATAGATAAATTCCTCCAAGACTTGTACCCTGTGCCTCAACAATCTTTGTTAAATTCAACGTGCCGGACAACATCATAACACCGACTAGACTCAACCCCATTGAGATCTCATAACTCACGACTTGAGCCATTGATCTCAAACCACCTAAAAAGGTGTACTTGGAATTTGAAGCCCAGCCTGCCAGGAGAACACCGTAGCTTGAAAGCGAGCTCATTGCGAAAATAAAGAGCAAGCCTATATTGATATCAGCAAGAACCCAACCCTTGGCAAAAGGAACAACCGCAAGCGCTGTCAACATAGATGTTAAACAGATAATAGGAGCGGCCCGGAAGGCTAAAACATCCGCACAGTCGGGGATGACATCCTCTTTAAAAAAACTCTTAATACCATCAGCAATTGGTTGCAAAAGGCCATGCCAGCCCACTTGCATCGGGCCGAGTCGTACCTGCATATGCCCAATTATTTTTCGCTCGAAGTAGGTCGCATATGCCACATGCAACATGACAACGGCAAACAGAACAAGTATTTCAATGAGTACAATCAGAACATGCATAAGTGATTACCTTTAGCTGATTTCTAAATTAGCCATGATTTTTCTGTTACCGGTCGCATTCCCCAAGAACCACGTCCATGGTTCCAATATTGGCAATCAGGTCAGCGATCATTCCACCTTCGGACAGGCGTGGTAATGCTCCTATGTGAATGAATGATGGTGACCGGATATGCATACGGTAGGGATGGCCACTGCCATCGCTGATAAAATAGAAACCAAGTTCCCCCTTGGGAACTTCTGTTGACACATAGACGTCACCAACAGGATAACGCCCTTTGTCATCTATAAATTTTATCAGACCAGTTCCATAAGATGTTGTTTCCGCAGCATATTGACGCTCTCCCTGCATTGGCATAACGAGATCAGGAGCATCATCGTTAATAATAGGCCCAGGAGGCAGTTGATCTATACATTGCTGCAGGATATAATTTGACTGGAGCATCTCTTCTATACGGCAACGATACCGTGAATAAATGTCCCCGTCGGTTCCCACAGGTACTTCAAAATCAACTTGATCGTACGCATCGTATGGACGATGCTTGCGAACATCATAATCTATACCGGAACCACGTAAACAGGCTCCCGTTAAACCGAGTGAAAGGGCTTCTTCACCGGTTAACACACCAATTCCTACAGTTCGAATCAGCCAGATACGGTTGGTATCAATGAGCGTCTCATACTCTTTGACCATATCGGGAAAGATATGAACAAATCTCTGCAAACCATCGATAAAATCTGCTGTAACATCCTGCCGCACACCCCCTATTCTCGGGTAGGAAAAGGTCAGTCGTGCCCCGCAAAGTTTTTCAAAAAGATCAAGTAATATCTCACGTTCACGGAAACAGTAGAGAAAAACTGTCATGGCACCAATATCCAGTGCATGAGTTGCAAGCCAGAGCAAATGTGAACAGAGACGAGACATCTCGCCAACAATAGTACGGATATATTTCGCTCGATCAGGGACTGTTATGTCAAGCAGCTTCTCTACAGCAACGCAATATCCTACATTATTTGACATGGCTGCGATATAATCGAGCCGGTCAGTCAGGATAAGCGATTGGGCATACGTTCGATGCTCGGCAAGTTTCTCAAAGCCCCTGTGAAGATAGCCAACATGAGGTGTGCATTTAAGAATCGTCTCACCGTCGAGGTCAAGGTCGACCCGAAGTACTCCATGGGTTGCTGGATGCTGCGGCCCCATTCTCAGGCTGTAGCGATCTCCTTCTCCATCAGCAACCGGAACATTAATTGTCTTAGATATAGGGCGTGTCATGCTTAATCGTCCCCTTGTTTATCAGTCTGCTCGCTGGCTTCTGATGATTTATTTGTGTCAATGACTTCAGCTTCCTCTTCAAAACCAAAAGAATACTTCCGTAATCTTTCAGCCTTTTCTATGAGCCTGGTGAGGCCGATCCACTCTTCCTTCCCTTTCAACGGGTATTCCTTACGAAGAGGATGTCCTTCCCAATCATCGGGCAGTAAAACCCTCCGCAAATCAGGATGATCTATAAAGGTTATCCCCATAAGGTCATAACACTCACGTTCCAGCCAGTTGGCACCGTCCCAGATTGAGGTAACAGAGTGGATACTATGTTCAGCCTCAGGAACCTGGGCACGAACTCGAATGGAATGCTTCTTGGCTATTGAGTAAAGGTTGTAAACAACTTCAAAACGGAACAAGCCTTCCTCCATCCTTTTTATGTTGTCAACAGCGCATAAACTCATGAGATGATCAAAATTCATCTCAGCGTCATTACGCAGCCAGCCAAGAATATCGAGAATCTTCTCACCAGAAACGATTACAGCTGTTTGTCCGTGGTGTGTATAGGCGTCAAGTACCTCATCGGGGAACTTTGCCTGAAGACGTTTTGCTATCTCCATTGACTCCATCTGAAATCTTCCCCCATGATTTTTTTCTGTAATTTAAGTAGACCTTCAATCAATGCCTCCGGCCGCGGTGGGCAGCCAGGTATATACACATCAACCGGAACTATTGTATCAACACCCTGGGTGACAGAATAAGTATCGAATACACCACCACTGCATGCGCAGCTCCCCATGGCAAGAACATATCGAGGTTCGGGCATTTGATCATAAACACGACGCAGCACCGGAGCCATTTTCTTGGTCAGGGTGCCTGCGACAATCATGCAATCAGCCTGACGAGGACTTGCCCGGAAAATAATACCAAACCGATCAAGGTCATTGGTTGCTGCTCCCGCATCCATCATTTCAATAGCGCAGCAAGCCAAACCAAAGGTCATTGGCCAAATTGAACCAGACCGGCCCCAGTTGATTATCTTATTCAACGGGCCCAAAACAGCGTTTGCTCCCGGTATCATTTTTACCCCGTCCTCAATCTCGACGAGTTCAACCTCTTTTATTTTTCCCATTGCAGGATCTCCTTCTTCCAGGCATAAACAAATCCAAAAAGCAGCAGGAAGATAAATATCATCATCTCGACCAAGGCAAATAATCCCAGCCGATCATAAATAATCGCCCAGGGGTAGAGATATATTGCTTCCACATCGAAGACAACAAACAGGATAGCAATCAGATAAAACTTAATCGAAAACCGCATCCGCGGCGATTCTGTCGGCTCATTACCAGACTCGTAAGCAATCAGCTTTTCTTTATACGGTCGGCTGAGCCTGAAGAAACGTCCTGCATACAGGGTTACCACGCCAAAAATGACACCAAAAGCTGTCAATATACAGATGGCAAGGTATTCCTGAGGGAGTGACTGTACAGTCATGGTCTATCCTCTATCATCTGTTTTGAAACAATTTCTCAGCAAATTGCTGTCTTTTATCATCTGAGGCCTTGTCAGGCGTACAGAAGGTCAGGCAATTCGTCGTACACTTGGTCACACAGGCGGGCTCCAGACCTTCATCGATCCGATCTTTACAAAGGTCACATTTATCAACTTTACCCGTGTTAACATCCCACTGAGGAACTCCCCATGGACAGGCAGTCATGCAGGCCTTGCAGCCGACACAAAGACTTTCTTCCACAAAAACAATTCCGTCTTTTTCCCGCTTCTGCATGGCCCCTGTAGGACAGGCGTCAACACACCATGGTTTTTCACAGTGAAAACAAGCCATGTAAACAAAATCAATCACCGGAACATTATTGCGAACCTTCGGACCGACCTCAATCATTTTACAGAAAAAAGCACCCTCGCCACTATTGTTCTTTGTCTTGCAATGTACTTCACAGGCCTTACAACCAATACACTGCTCAACATCCTGGGTTACATAATATTTGCTCATTGTCTTTTCCTCCGGCTCACGCAGCCTTAACGGTCACAAAAGATTCACACAGGTTAATTCCACCACCAGCCGGATCAAAATCAAGAAGCTTGCCTGTCATGAAGGCCTCATCTGCCAGCCCTTTACCGTAAGCTCTTGCCAACAGCGGGTTTGTTTTGCCAAAACCATGGAGCATAAATACACATTTACTGTCTATAAAATCCGTTACCTTGACCTCAATCGTTCCCTTGACATCACCGTTAGCCACTTCAACCATATCACCATCTTTAATGCCGAGTTTTGCGGCAGCGTCGGTATGGATCAACAGGTCGTTTGTCCCTAGCAACTGAGAAAGAACAGGATTGTTAATTGACTGACCATGCGCCTGATATCCTTTTCGACCAAAGAGTAAGCGAAAGCTTCCTTCAGGCGGCTCAACAGGAGCCTCATAAGGCTTCAAAGACTTGATACCTTTTGCCTCCCAACTCTTGTTAACGATCTCAAATTTACCTGACTCGGTTCCAAGCTTAAACTTACTAGGGTTACTCGGAATTGGTTTATCACACAGTTTGACAAAGCCCTTGGCGTCAAAATCTTCAATTTTAACATTCGTATCTTGTAATTGAAAATTCCAGAGATCTTCAATCGTATCATACGGGAAGTACTCTCCTTTACCCATCCTCCGGGCAAGTTCCGTATAAATTTCCCAGCCGGCCTTGGTATCATGTAACGGTTCGATACATTTTCTACGCATGCCAAACCCAGGCTTAGGCCCTTTTTCTGTTCTCAACAACGTATCACGCTCAAGAAATGTTGATTCCGGAAGAATAACATCTGCAAAGCAGGCTGTTTCACTGTAGTTCACCTCGCACACGACCAAAAGATCAAGCTTATCAAGAATCCGCTTCTGTTCTTCCGGATCCGGCATTGCTAGCAACGGGTTATGCCGATCAACAAAATATGCTTTGACAGGGTAAGGCTTGCCAGTATCGATTGCCTGGTAGGCGAGTTGCAACATCCCGGCCCCATTATCAAAATGTGAATAATCGCTGTCACATAAATCTGCCCGAGGCTCCTTCACTGCGGGGATATTGGCCCCCAGGCTTTTCAAGCCTTTGGCCCCTGCGTCACCGGGTGTTTTCGGGACGATCAGCCCGCCAGGCTGTTCCACATTCCCCATAAGTGCGTTAAGAATGTTCAACATACGGCTGGCATAAAAAGAGTCCTTGTATCGGGCAAGGAGCCAGCCAATATGAAAAATAACACCTGGTCGATCTTCGTTGATTTCCTTGCAAAAGGCCTTGATCTCTGCAGCAGAAATACCTGTTTCTTTTTCTGCCCATTCGGGAGTGTAGGGTTTAAGAAAGGCTCGAAGCTCTTTCATGCCGCTTACCCATTTCTTAACAAATTTCTCATCGTAGAATTTGTTTGCCACGATAAAATTAGTAATCCCTAAGAGAAGAGCATAGTCTGTTCCCGGTTTAACTGCCCAGTAACGGGTTGCCTTACCTGCTGTATTGGTAACCCGGGGATCAACATATGTGACATGGGCACCGTTTTTGACAGCCTTGAGGAAACTCTTAACTTCTTTAACCTTAAACGACTCTGTAATATTCCGGCCAAACAAAACTATATGCTTGGCGTTTTTAAAATCATAATTAAAAGCTGTTCTTCCCAGACCACTCACTGATTTTGACGCATGATTCGGATTACGCCCGCAGGAACAGTCATGGTTCATATAAGTTGGTGCACCCAAGGCCTTCATGAACGCCTTATGTAGATCTGCAAACGGGCCACCACGGTCAGAAAAAATTATCGACTTTGCGCCGTACTTATCGACAACACCTTTGAGTTTTTCCTCTATATAGTCATAAGCCTCGTCCCACGAGACATTTTTCCATTTTCCGCTCCCCCGGGCCCCGTCTCTTATCATCGGGTTAAGTGGCCGTTGGTCATCATCTAACATAGGAATGGAGGAAGCAGCTTTTGCACAAATCGAGGTACCCATACCGCCATCATTCGCATTACCCTCAATCCAGGTAACCTTTCCATTTTCTACCTCTACCCTGACTGGGCAGCGCACGGCACACATACCGCAGATGGAATACACAGATTTTTTCATGTTCATCCTCTTGGTTTTTTTGCAGGGCGCCAAAATGCGCCGCAGGGTTCAAATGATAATTGACCAGCCCACTTCATTCCTAGAAAACTTACTCAATCTTTTTTCAAGTACAACCGTCTATCTTCCTCCAACCACTGAGGCCGGGCCGGGACAACAGCAAGCGCCCCTAACTCATTAAATTTATTATCGTTTCAAAAAACAGCCTTTCGTTTATTTTTTATGATGAATATAAATGTAAAAAAACAAAACACCCAAGCCCTTGAAACAACTCATATTTTTAAAAAGTGGGAGCACTTTACATCACTCTTAGAAGAAAAAGTAATCTATTTTTACTTGGTTCATGATCAAATTATTTGATAATTTGAAGAAAATACGAAGTTACAACAAATTCATCAAGGCAAATAATTTGGAAAAAATGTTTTTTTATGAAAAAAAATGAGCCCTCACTCAGTCGCAGCCTAAAAACTAGCAGATTATCAGCTCGTTGGAAACGATTTTCATTATTAATAAATTCGTCATAATTTGATCATTCGCAAACCTGAATACACACCTAAAACCTTCTTGAACAGCAAAGCAACCCTTTTTTATAAAATTCCACCACAAAGTATCTCTTGAGATGATTCTTTTGATCGATTCTGTTAATGCCTTTGCTACTCTAAAGTATTCTATCATAATCCGGCCAGACCCCTTTGATCCTTATTCCAATATTCTACTTTTCTCCTTTCAAATTAATCAATTCTTAAACCAGAGACATTACGGGCAAGTGCCCCTGCCAAAAAAAACGCCACCACCGATATTCGGCAATGGCGTACAAAAACACGACAGTAAAAAAGTAAAAAACTAATCCATATCTTCCATGGGCTTTCCGCAACAAACCGGAACCGAATCTCCTGCCTTAAGATGTGAATACTTATTGCACACTGTACAGACGACTGTACACTCCTCGCTAACAGCATCATCTGTGTAGACGGTTTTGGCCGGAACCCCCTCTATAATGAACCGTGCCACGTTGCTTTTGCTCGGTATATACTCACCAATAGGTTCCATTCTTTTATTATCTGCAACGCAATCCACCAGAATTCTCCACAACACTTCCATATCAGCTGTTTCCTGGGGCGTTTCCAAGCTAAACTCGACGACGTTTTTATCAACCAATATTTTCATAAAAGACTCCGCTTATTTATTCGACTTATAATGATACCTTATCTTCTGTGCACTCCTTTACACTTACAACACCGAATCGACTTCCCTTCCGGATTGCGTGGCCTTTAGAGCATCGGCAATCGTATGTCCAAGCTCAATACATTCACGTAAATGAGCGTCCTCTGGTACATACTGCACCCGCAACCCCTCATGCACCATGGTAAACTTCATCTCCAGCATGGATTTATTCATAAGCTTCACAGCCTCGCCAGACCAGCCGTATGAACCAAAAGCCGCGCCAATCTTGTTGGTAGGACGAAGGCCACGCATATACATCAAAAATCCAGCCATACGCGGTAACATACCATTATTCAATGTCGAACAACCAAGAATGACCGCACTGGCATCAAGCACATCGGTCATAACATCACTCCGATGATTCACCTGCAGATCAAGTAATTTATAGCTAATCCCTTTTTCCTGGAGCCCCTCGGCGATCGCCTTTGCCATTTTTTTCGTTGAATGCCACATGGTATCATAGATAACCAGCGCATTACCCTTTCCTTCATGAGCGCACCAACGGGAATAGGCCTTGATTATTTTACCGGGATTATCACGCCAGATCACGCCATGATCCGGGGCAATCATCTTGATTGGCAGTTGCATCTCCTCAATCTGGGCGATGAGTTTTTTGACAATAGGTGAATACAGTGTAAGGATGTTTGCATAATACTTTGTTGATTCAAACATCAAAACATCCTGATTCACTTCATCGTCAAAACGCTCACTTGTCCCCAGGTGCTGGCCAAAAGCGTCACTTGAAAAAACAATCTGATCCTCTTTAATATATGTAAACATGGAATCAGGCCAATGCAGCATCCTGGTTTCCAGAAAACTTAATGTCTTTTCGCCAAGGCTTAATTCCTCACCAGGGGTCACGATGTGATAGGGCCAGTCCTCCTGATGAAAATGTTTGAGCAAGGCCTTGTGCCCCATTTTTGAACAGATCACTTTTTCAGGTTGGATCTCCTCTATAACCTCTGGAAGAGAACCGGAATGATCCATTTCTACATGATTGACCACCAGATAATCAATTTTTTCAGGGTCGATAATTGAACGAATATGATGCATCAGTTCGCTACGATAACCGGCTTTAACCGTGTCAATAAGCGTCACCTTTTCATCAACAATCAAATATGCGTTATACGTTGTGCCCCGCTTGGTGGAATATCCATGAAAATCTCTGGTCAGCCAGTCTATGGCTCCGACCCAATACACATTTTTTGCTAACTCGACTGGTTTCACTCCGCCCCTCCTGTTGAGATATTGAAACTAATGATCTGAAAAACGATAATGGCATCCACTGCTTTACAAAGAACACCACGATATTTTTTATAAATCTGCAGTACTGCCTGAGAACTCATTCTAAAACGTAAGAACCGTATACCCCTGGGCTATGTACTCAGCAACTCCCGGATGCCCCGACATGGAGCCAATCAGCTCAACTCCTTCTGCCTGAACATCATCGGCAACGCCCAATTTTGTTGAACAGGCTTTGCACGCTCCGATTATGAGATTTTTTTCCCGGGCTTGGGTATAAAGCTGATAAAGAAAATGGTCAGGTTTGCCCATTTCAGGAACAAGTTTAACAGCGTCTCCCTCAATAACAATACCACCCTCCAACCCCTTATCTGCCAAATCAAGAGCATTGAGCAGGACGTGAACAAAACACATGGGATCGCCGCGAAAAGCGAAAAGTACAACTTTCTTCATAATAAACCCTCAAATGGTACCTTTATTCTCTATCTGTTGAAAGATGCCCCTTCTCCCGAGAACCGTAAAGAGGAAAACGATCAGCTTCCAACAATCAAAAACGCCCCATCACCCGGAAGGGTTCGATGGGGCGCAAACATCAGAAAGACTTACTACGCTTCCTCAAATTCATCTTTGCCGGCACCACAGACCGGACAACACCAGTCCTCAGGGACATCCTCCCAAGCAGTGCCCGGGGCAACTCCATTGCCCGGATCACCTACTTCCGGATCATATTCATAGCCACAAACAAGACATCTATGCTTTTTCATGTTATTCCTCTAATCATATTTTTGATTAATAATTACGCAGAACCGGCATTCTCCTCGATAACCGACCCCGGCCCGCCTAATGGTTTAAAAGCTGCTTTTGTCGCTCCACAAACCGGACAACGCCAGTCTTCAGGTATATCCTTAAAGGGAACGCCTTTTTTAATCTTTCCTTTCCGTTCCCCCCTGTCCGGATCATAAATATATCCACAGTTCACTGTCTGACATTGATACATTTCTTCAGGTTGAGACATGAGACAACTCCAAGTTAAATTCCTTCTTCAACAGTTGAGCCAGGACCAGCCAAAGGCCTGAACATCTTCTTCCCGGCTCCACAGCTTGGGCAGTGCCAGTCGGCAGGAAGGTCAGTAAAAGCTGTACCTGGAGGTATTTTGCGCCTGCGATCTCCCCGGTCCGGATCGTAGATATACCCACAATCCACGGTCTGGCACTGATACATCTCTTCGGCACTGGCCATAATCAGGATTGCCAGTGACCGTGCAGATTACAGTATGCCCGTGCTGTTACATCTGAGGCCTGAACACAAAAAGTTGCCTCAGGAGTATCACCTGGTTTCAGATTCTGACGATACACCTTGCCATCGGCGATGAGCTCAATCCATTCAATCCAGTGCTTATCCTCCATGGGGTGCGCCACTGAGCCAACAGAAACCTTAAATCCATCGCCGACCGCCTCAACAACCGGGACATGTTTTTCCTGGGCGGCATCAACAGTGTTTTCGCTCATCAAATCCATTGGCTGGCCACAACACACCAGCTCACCGGCTCCGGTATGCATCACTTCGACAATATTTCCGCACAGGGGGCACTTGTAGACTTCGTTTTTCTTTGTCATGGATATTTCTCCTCTATCTTATTTCGTTGCTGATGAAGCTAAACAAGCTCACATCCCTAAACAAATCCCTCTTTAAACCCACATTACCCGGCATGCTTTGACAGGTAATCGGCAACACCTTCAGCAGTTGGTGTCATGGCCTCTTCTCCTTCTTTCCAGTTGGCCGGGCAAACATCGCCGTGAGCCTCGTGGAATTCAAGAGCATCGACCATCCTCAGGGCCTCATCGATGGAACGACCAAGAGGCAGATCATTTATCACTGCATGACGCACAACCCCTTCCTTGTCAATCAAAAAAGTTCCACGCAGGGCAATTCCCATATCAAGCAACACCCCATACTGACGGGATATTTTCTTGTCGAGATCAGCCACAAGCGGATATTGAATATTTCCGATACCACCATCATTGATCGGGGTATTTTTCCAGGCCAAATGAGTAAACTGGGAATCAATGGAGACGCCAACAACCTGGCAATTTTTCTCCTGAAACTTCGCGACAGCCTTATCAAAAGCAATAATTTCTGATGGGCAGACAAAAGTAAAATCCAAAGGATAGAAAAAGAGGATGACATACTTTCCCCGATAGTCGGAAAGTTTAAAATCCTCTTTAAAAGAATTGTCACCCATCACGGCTGTTGCTGTAAAATCAGGCGCCTGCCTGGTCACTAATGTGCTCATTGGAATACTTCTCCTGTTAAAATTTATTTAATTGATTGGATATTCGATATATTTATTGATCTTCCTTTAAAAAAACAAAAAATATTTTACCAATTTTCTCCAAGCAGTTCAAAATATGCAGTTGGGTGGGCACAGGCAGGACATTTTTTAGGAGGTTCGACCCCTTCATGAATGTAACCGCATTTTGAACAGTACCAGACAGCGGTATCTTCACGCTTGAAGACCTTGCCTTCCTTCAGATTGGCGATAAAATCCCGGTACTGCTTTGCGTGCTGCTTTTCCGCCTTGGCAATGGCGGTAAAAATTGCCGCAATAACAGGAAACCCTTCCTGTTGAGCCACCTCGGCAAACTCCGGATACATTTCCTTATACTCATATTCTTCACCGGTAGCCGCCGCTTCCAGATTCTCCATTGTATTTCCGATGGTACCTGCTGGAAATGACGCACATACCTGAACCTCTCCGCCTTCAAGCAGTTTAAACAAGGATTTTGCATGTGCCCTTTCCTGTTCTGCTGTCCGTTCAAATATCGCTGCAATCTGAACAAAACCTTCCTTTTTGGCCGCTTTTGCCGCAAAGGAATACCGGTTACGCGCCTGCGATTCCCCGGCAAAAGCTGTCAAAATGTTTGTCTCTGTTTTAGACCCCTTTAATTCACCCATAATTTTGTCTCCTTACGCTAAGGCTTTTTTGCCTGCTTGGGTTATTTCATATTTGCATCGCTCCGGGCTGTCGACAAACCCCTTCTTCTTCAGAGCCGTAATCTGACAACTGATCTGTTTTGGCTCAAGAGAGGTTACCTCGGCAATATCTTTACTGCCGCATGACTTTTTGCAGTTGGCAAGAGCAGCCAGCACTTCACGCTGGCGCTCGCTCAAGGAGCCGGTTTTACACCCGCCTCCGGACTTGCATGACTTTGGTTTGCAGGCCATTTTCTTTGCTCCTTTTTTTTTCTCAGAACGTGCGTTCTTTTTCTGACACTGTGGACAAATGCCGAAAAACTCAACCCGGCAGCCCTTGATCTCATACCCCCGCTCGTGCTCTGTCGGCAAAGAAAACTTGTGGTCCCGCTTGATTTCGATATTGTCCACCCGATAGCACTGAACACAATAAATATGATCATGCTGCTCCAGATCCCAATCAAATCGCTTCTGGCGGCCACTGATTTCCAGCTTCCTGATCAGTCCGACTTCAGAGAGAATCTCCAGGTTCCGGTAGACGGTCGCAAGACTTATTCTGGGTAGTCTTTTTTTGACCCTTTCGTAAAGCGAATCTGCCGTCGGGTGGCTTGTCGCCTTACCCAGTTCGTCAAGAATAACTTCCCGCTGATGGGTCATCCTCAAGGTATTTTTCATCACAACGCCTTTTGTCAATTGTTATTTTTTTCAATAGTAGTTAATAACCATTCCCGTGTCAAGCCAAAAACTTTTCTTTTAATAAAAATTAAAAACCCATTGCAAGACACATGGTTATCCTGATAATAATATTCTATCTTATTAATATTTGAGGTTGACCATGCCTGATTTTGCACAGATTAAACTCAGTCAATCTACCAAAGATTCCATCGAATGGGGAATGACTCCCGACCTGGCCTTCTGCACATTCTCCGCAAAAGGACTGCGGGAGGAACTTACAGGTTCAACCGAACAAGTCTGCTATTTTTTTATAGACAACTGGGGCAACAGCCCCAGGTTGTTCCTGATGGAACGAGGGGACCGTCATGTCAATATTCTTGCTGAAATATCAGCTCCCCAGGAAATGCTTTACAACTGCATTGTCGGCCAGGGTGGCACCCGCTCTTCCCGGGATAATTTCCCCATTGATTCGGCACTGAAGGCCTGGCTCATCCGTGAAGTAATCAACCCAGACAACAGCCCCTACCTGCGCCGGCCGATAACGACAAATGAGGACTCTGCTGAGGATATGGGAGAACCTCTACCCGAACCCGGCGCCGTTACCCCACCTGATCACCAGGTAATCCTGCCTGGACGAAACGCCAGGCTAAGCGATAACCAGGTGCGCTCAATAATTATTGACCGGAATTCTTTTGATACTGACCAGAACCCCGACGGAGGTTTTCACAACGTGTTGACCTCCCCGATCTCTCAACCCGTTATCAGAGATGAAGCCACAAACCTTATGTGGCAACAGTATGGCCTTGACCTCTGCTCCATCCGCACCATGAAAAAAAAGATCAGGGAACTCAACGCCAGGAACCACGAAGGACACGACGACTGGCGGCTGCCCAGTCTTGAAGAGGCCCTTTCTTTGATGCAAAACAGGCCAAACAGCAAAGGGCTTCACCTGCCGCTCTGTTTTTCTGCAGAACAGCCATTTATCTTTGTTCAGGCAACCCGACAGCCCACCGGCTACTGGTTTGTGGACTATAAACAGGGCAAAGTTTACTGGTCGTCGGGTACTGTTCCCGGAGGTTTTGCCCGTCTCTGCCGCACCTTGGAAGACGAATAACCCCTCTCTTGGAACAAAAAGCCCAGGGCATCTTGAAATTTAAGCACTATGTGGTACACTTGAAATCTAATATAAAGACACTCCTCCATACGACCGCTCAAAGAGGGCCAACCCACAATGCTTTATACTCTATTTCCAGCCAGAGCAAGACGCCCCCTCTGCCAGTTTTTTTTCTTCGGGATATTTCTCATTACGCTTCAGGGATGCACAGGATTTGACCATCTGACAACCGTTGATCCTGTCCGTGGAGTAGGACCAGCCTCTGCCGACTGCGGAAGCTGTCATGTAGATCAGTACAGAGAATGGCAGGGTTCTGCCCATAATCTCTCTTATACAGACCCCATCTACCGTGAAGCCACAGACGATTATGACGAGAAAAGCTGTCTGGCCTGCCATGTTCCCGCCTCCATCCGCACAGACGAGCTGGAAGCCCGCACCTGGTCCCGTCATGAAGGTATTTCCTGTATCTCCTGCCACCTGGAGCAAAAAACCATGTATGGCCCACATGACGGCTCCGCCCTGGTATATCCCCATCCGATACAGGCGGATACAGCCTTTTACCGCTCAAGTGCTCTGTGTGGCGTTTGCCATGAAGAGACTTTTGCCACATGGAAGAGCCGTGTCACAATGCAGCGTCCTGCTGTCCGGGTTCCACAATGTCAGCAATGCCACATGCAGGAGGTCAGGAGGACATCGACCAGGGGTACAAATATCTTTTCCCGGATGCTGGTCTCTTTTGAACAGCAACATACCGTGCGAAACCATCGGATAGACCTTACCGACATGGCCGGGTTTCCCAATGCCGTGCAGATGACGGCAGAAAGGGGTGAAAACGATTCCCTGCTGGTCCGCGTAACCAACCTTCTGCCACACAACCTGCCGGGCGGAGAATATACACAGTCATCGCTTTCCCTGATCATCACACCGGAAAAAAGCAACCCCTCAAGCCCTCTTTCATCCTCAACTCCCCTCAACAATTCGGATCAACCCTTTGCCCCGGGGGATAGTAAACAGGTTGTTATCACTGCTGACAGCTTCGGTTCGCCCCTGGTTTCCGGCAAATACCTGCTCCAGCTTGTCCGCAACCAGCCGGGAAAAAGCTACGATCTGCAACTGGCACAATCTACCGTGATCCTTGACAAGGCAATCGGCAGCAAATGATACAGCTCACCGTTCCCACGACCTTTACCGGCTCCTTTCTGGACAAGGTGGCAGGGCTTAACGAGGAATACGGCCAGGGCGGCGACCAGGTTTTCGAGCTGTACGGTTCTCTCCAGTTCGGGGCGTTTAACTCGGCCCGGCCAGCCAAATACCTGCCCGGGGTCTCACCCGCCCGGTTTGCCCGTCATGTCCAGGACGCCCGGGACAGGGGCTTGCGCTTCAACTACCTTTTCAATGCCCCGGCCTACGCAAATCTTGAATACACCCACAAAGGCCGTAAAGAGCTTGAGCATATTCTCGGCTTTCTTGTTGACAGCGGGGTCCACTCTGTCACCGTGACTGTGCCCTATCTTGCCGAAATCATCAGCGCCACCTTTCCCCGGCTTGAGGTGGTGGTTTCCACCATCGGCTATGTGGACTCCCTGCGCGGACTGGAACAGTTTCACCGGGCAGGCGCAGGCCGGGTGGTTCTGGATGTTGAAGTCAACCGCGATTTTTCCTTTCTCCGCACGGCAGCCAGCAACAGCCCGGTACCCATTGAGCTGATCGTCAACACGGTCTGCATTTACCAGTGTCATTACAAGTTTAACCACTACGCCGTGGCCGCTTTCGGCTCCCACGACAGCCCGGAACACCCCGGTGGCACCCCTTATAATCAGTTCTATCTCAACTGGTGCTTTCTGGAAAAACTCAGCCGTGAAGGCGAATTTCTCAAAAGCCCGTGGCTCCGCCCTGAGGACATGGGTCTATGGGAAGATATCGGTATCCGGTTCTTCAAGCTGGCCGGACGCGGCCTGCCGGAAGATGAAATCATCCGCCTCTGCCGGGCCTATCTTGGCAGGTCCTTTTCCGGCAACCTGCTTGACCTGCTCGGCTGGCCCCACTGGCAGCAGTTCAACAAATGCACGGACGGAACAACCCTGAGTCCCCTGGACATCTCCCTTGACAACAGCAAGCTGGAGGGCTTCCTGAAATTTTTTGCCCAAAAAAACCGGGACTGCCGCCTGGGCTGCGACGGCTGCAACCACTGCCATACCTGGAGCCGCAAGGCACTTGACCGGGGTGACAACGCCCTGCGGGCACGCTATATTGCCAATATGAAAGACAACATTCAGCATCTGAAAACCCATATCCCCACCAGTGGAGAAACCCGCCAGGCCGGGAAAAAATGGCAGCAACAGATACAACGGCAGGACATGGCAGAATGAACAGCTCAATACTTGTCACCGGCGGCACAGGCATTCTGGGCAGACATCTGGTAAAAAAGCTTCTTGAAAACAACGCCGAGGTGACCATACTCTGCCGCACGCCCAAGCCCGAGTTCTTTGCCGCCCACCCCGCTCTGCACTGGCTGCAGGGCGATGTGGCACGTCCAGATCTCGGCCTGTCTCCGGCAGACCATGAGCTTCTTGCAGACAAAATCGACACTGTCTATCATCTTGCCGCCCGCACCGATTTCAAGGGAAAATCCCTTGCCGACTATCAGCCGGTGAATATGAATGGGGTCTGCAATGTATACACCCTGGCCTCGACGGCCCGAGCCTCTCTGCACCATGTGAGCACAGCCTTTGTCTGCGGCAGGTTGCAGGGGCAGTTCACAGAAGAGATGCTCGACCAGGGCCAGAAATTTCGCAATTTTTACGAACAGAGCAAGTTTTACGGCGAACTTTTTTTGCGGAAAAAACAGGATACCCGGAGCATCCCTGTCACCATTTACCGGCCCGGAATCATCCTGGAGCGCCATCCCACCGGCGATTCAGGCAATAACTTTGGTCCGTTTACCTTTCTCGATGCCATTTTCCGCTTACTGCTCTCGGCCCGGCGACACGGGAAAAGCCCCGACATCATCCGGGTGCGGGGCCATCGGGAGAGCAGCATGCCCTTTGTCTTTGACGACAAGGTTGCCGACATCATTTATGCCCTCTCAAAAAACAGGGAAAACCGTGGCAAGACCTTTCATCTCACCACCCGCAATGCCTTTGCCAACCAGGAGATTGAAACCCTTTTTAATCAGGCCTTTGGTCAAAAGGTGGTCTGCTGGGCCACCGCAGGTGACATTGTAGACAGGCCTTTACAGCCCCCGGAAGAGCTGCTCGCACGTCGGACAGCAGTCTATGCCGACTATCTTGATTTATCCATCGACTTTGCCAGAAACCAGCTGGAAACAGCTCTTGGCCATGCCGTACTTGCCGACTTGGACCTTGACGAAGTCCTTCAGGCCTTTTCCGCTTTTCTGGCCTGCAAAAAACGCCAGAGTCAGGTCATTTCTGAAA
>JALXCX010000055.1 GCA_026990725.1 Desulfobulbaceae bacterium | reverse complement strand
CCGTTGGTCATATGTACCGCCCTGCCAATAGGCTATATCATGCGCTATGCAGCAATGGGCCCACAATGATTTATGGGCAGGAGTGCCATCTGGAAAAACACTGCACCCATCTGTTGCAAAAAGTGAAATTCCCTCCCCAAAAGAAACACAGGGCAGCAGAAGCAGTAATATAGTCAGCAGTAATTTTTTCATTGTCATAACCAACACATTTGGTCTTCCCTTGAACCGAAATCAGGCCGCAGGATGCATTGTCGGGCCTGGCTGATTTCGGTTCAATCATTTATCGGTCTGGCACTCTATTGCATCACCCTGTTTCCCGCATACTCTTCAGCAAGTATTTGCCCGTTACCCAAGCGGGTGAGCACGAAATAAGAACCATTGCCCGGGTCTGGAATGGTTGAAAGCCGGGCCAGAGAAATGGACGCATAAGAGGCAATGGCTACTTTGATGGCTATCCAGTGGGACACGACCAGGATCTGCTTTCCTTTTTCCCGTAAAAAAATACCATTTATCTCCCTGACGACGCGATTCTGCAACCGGGCATAGGTTTCTGTGCCCTGAAGAGCAAACCTGTCCTGATGATTCCAAAAAAAATTATACTGTTCAGGATGGGTTGCCCTGGCCTCTTCCCTGGTTTTACCCTCCCATGGCCCCAACCCTATTTCCTGTAAATTCTCTGCCGTAACAACCTCAACATTCCGGCCATGAAGAATTATTTTTATTGTCTCCCTGGCCCTTCCCAGCGAACTGACATAGGCTTTATGAATTGTTGTTGTAGAAAGAGCGAAACCAATCTGTTTGGCCTGTTTTATCCCGGTGTCTGTCAACGATGAATTCTTCTGCCCCTGCAGACGCCCCTGCCTGTTCCACACAGTTTGAGTGTGCCTGACAAGAATTACTCTGGTTTGCGTAGCGTTGTCCATAGTCCTCATCATCATCAGGATTCCCAGGTGCCAAATAAACACCTTTCACCGGCCTCCTCTGTCCCACAGGAGGAGAACCTGAATCATCTGAAAAAGCGGGAGCCCTCAGTCAGACAGGTAATACGAAACCGTGGACACAACCCGGATTTTTTTTATGTGAGGATTGTTTTTATCCCGTACTGAAATACTAAACTGCCCTTGCGAGGCCTTTCGGATTTTCCCCAGAGTGCTCTGCGAGTCTGAAGCAAATTTCTCCGCAACCTCTCTGGCTTTTTTTGTCGCCTCTTCGATCATTTCAGGTTTAATCTCGTTTAAACGGGTAAAAATATATTCTGTTTGTGCCTGATAATTACCCCTGGAAAAAACAATGCCTTTTTTCCCAAGTTTTGACATCCGCCCCATGATTTTCCTGACAAAATCAATATTTTTGGAGTACACAGTGACTGTCTGCAATGCAGCATAACGAAAATCCGCCTTTGAACGATTGTCATACAGTTGAGCAGACTTATCTGTTATGGAAGGTGAGGCAACAGTGATCTCACTGCTGCTTACCCCTGCTTTCTCCAAAAACATTCTGATGTCTTTGGTATTTCTGTCAATCGTTCCATACAGCTTTTCAAGATTGTTATCTGCTGCTGTAAACTCAATGGGCCAAATCACAATATCTGCTGTATACTCCCGTTCTGACAAACCTTTCACGGTCACTGTCCGTTCATACTCTTTATACCTGATAACCGCATTACTCAAAAGGTATCCAAGTGAAAAAAGACCCAGGAAAACGAACACTCCCAAGGTTAACGAGTTTATTTTACCGCTTTCCGACATTGTATTCCCCCAACATTATTTTTGTCTGATCATTACGTTTATACTATCTCTGGACTGGAATCTGAAAAATTAATTCTTCTCCCGCTCACCTGTCTACTGCTCAGCCGTTCTTCTGGCTGCTATGTTGCTCCGGTACAATGCGACGATATCAGCATTGTCATGGTCTCGAAATTACGGTATTATACTTAGCAAATTTGTTCTAATTCAGGCCAGCCACTTCATATTTCCTTCACCCCAGAGACGCTATGAAAGCATACCAGACCAAACACTCTCTTCTCCTGTTACTGCTCTGCCTCAGCTGCACGGCTGGCCTCCTATTGCAGGGATGCGCAACAATAGGATCTCATTTCGAAAAACCGACCATCACGGCATCTGATCTGAAAATAAGTCAAATAAAAGCGCTTGAGGCCGTTTTCCTTCTTAAACTGCGGGTTATGAACCCCAACGATTTTGCCCTGGATATCAGGGGGCTAAGTTGTGAATTAAACATTGAGGGCAGCCATTTTGCCACCGGCATTGGTAACGACCAGATGGAAATTCCAGCCTATGGAACGCAAATCGTCCCGGTCACGGTTTACGCCTCAATGATCGACGTGGTTGGTTCCGTGATTCAGTTTTTGCAGGGAGCTGGCCAGCAGCACCCGCTCCAATACGAGCTGACAGGAAAGGTTCGGCTGGGCGGGTACGGGGCCGTTCCCTTCAGTTCCCGGGGAACACTCAATCTTAGCGGAGTAGACAAGACAAAATAAGAGGATGCAACCCGC
>JALXCX010000054.1:547-2513 GCA_026990725.1 Desulfobulbaceae bacterium | reverse complement strand
CCAATATGGCTGCCAAGATGAAAACATCGTCAAAGCTCGGCAGCCGGATAGCCTCGGTTCATAACGGCTCGGCCCTGTTTACCGGAGACGCCGGTGGCGGCGAGAGTGAGATTCGCCGCTGGTTTATCGAGAACGACTGGCTCGACTGTATCATCGGCCTGCCCAAAAATATGTTCTATAATACCGGCATTGCCACCTATATCTTCATCCTCACCAACCGCAAGCCGGAACATCGCAAGGGCAAAGTGCAGCTCATCGACGCCTCGAACCTGTACCGGAATATGCGCAAGAACCTGGGCAATAAGTCCCACGAGTTCACGGAAGAGCATATCCAGCTGATCACCAAAACCTATCTTGATTTTGCCGAAACCGAAATTTCTAAAATCTTCGACAACTCCGATTTCGGCTATCAGAAAATAACCGTGGAACGGCCGCTCAGGCTGCGAACCAGATTTACCAAGGAAAAAGTGGAAAGCCTGCGGTTCATTGATGCCATCCGCAACGAAATGGAGTGGGTGTATGACAGGTTCGGTTCAGATGTGTACCGGGATCTCAAACCCCATAAAAAAGCCATTGAAAAATGGCTGGAGGCGGGTGAGATCAAGATTACTCCCAAAAACCGTAAAATCCTGTTCGATGTCTCCAGATGGAAAAAACAGAAAGAAATCATGGAGGCGGCTGCTGTCCTGGCCGACCATTTCGGGGATATTGAATATGATGATTTCAACATCTTTTCCAGGGAGTTAAAAGCGGCCCTGAAAGAACTTGGCCTGCATCTTTCAGCCCCGGACAAAAAACAGATCATTAACTGCATGAGTTGGCGCTCCGAGGATGCGGCTCCGGTGATCAAGAAACGGGACAAGGATGGCACCGTTCATTATGAGCCGGACAGTGAGCTGCGCGATACGGAATCCGTGCCTTTGCTGGAGGATGTTGATGACTATTTTCAACGAGAGGTGCTGCCCCATGTGCCGGATGCCTGGATCGACCACAGCAAGACCGTGATCGGGTATGAAATTTCTTTTACCAGATATTTTTATACCTATGAGCCCCTGCGTTCCCTTGATGAAATTGCCAGGGATATTCTGACGCTGGAAGCGGAGACGGACGGGATTTTGCAACAGGTGGTGAGTTTTGAAGGATAGAAAGAGGAAAGAGGTGGAGATAACAAGTTTTCCAACTCATCAGCACTGTACGGAGACACCCATCCCCTGGCTGCAGAAGATACCACGCAACTGGAAGGTGTTACCCAATGGCCGACTCTTTCAGCAACGAAAAGAGGTCAACAGTCCTGATCTACCAATTTTGGAAGTTTCTCTTAAAACAGGTGTCACTGTTCGGGATTTTGACAACTCCAAGCGAAAACAAATAATGACGGATCATTCTCTGTATAAAATCGCACGCAAAAACGACATTGCCTACAATACGATGAGGATGTGGCAAGGTGCGGTTGGCGTCGTTCCCGTCGATGGTTTGATCAGCCCAGCATATGTTATAGTCAGGCCAAATCCCACCACAGAGAGCCGTTATTATGCCTACCTCTTTCGTACCCAGGTTTATATGAATGAGGTCAATAAATACTCCCATGGCATTGTTGAAGATCGTAACAGGCTCTACTGGTCTGAATTTAAACAAATGCCTTCTCCCCGGCCTCCCATTGAGGAACAAACCACCATTGCGGATTTTCTCGACTACAAAACTACTCTGATCAACGATTTTATTGCCAGAAAGGAACAGCTCATCACCCTGCTGCAAGAGCAAAAGCGGGTAATCATCAACCAGGCGGTGACCAGGGGGATTGATCCCGATGCTCGTCTCAAGCCCTCCGGTGTTGACTGGCTGGGGGATATTCCTGAGCATTGGGAAGTAAAGAAGTTAAAATATCTCGCTAAAATAAACCCTTCAAAATCCAATAGAACCTCTCAAAAGAATTCCCGCGAGCTTGTTACTTTTCTCCCCATGGAGG
>JALXCX010000054.1:0-537 GCA_026990725.1 Desulfobulbaceae bacterium | reverse complement strand
TATAGTTTCAAACAAATTCAGCAAGCCCATAATTGATCTTTGGAACGGATACACATATTTCGAGAAATTTGACCTTGTTATAGCCAAAATCACTCCATGCTTTGAGAATGGAAAAATAGCTTTCTTGGACAAGCTGGCATCCGAATTTGGTTTTGGGACTACTGAATTCCATGTACTTAGAGCAAACAAAAATATGCTGCCATTGTTTTTGTTTTATATTCTTAAATCTGAACGATTTATGACTCTCGGAGAAGAAAATATGGTTGGAACAGCAGGACAAAAAAGAGTTCCTACTGCTTTTGTATCCAATTATTTAGTTGCATATCCAGACAGAACGGAACAACAACGCATTATCAAATCGATAGAGGAAAAAGAATCTGATATAGATCACGCTATCGCCAAAGCCAACCAAGAAATAACCCTCATCAAGGAATACCGGGAAGCCCTGATCGCCGAGGCGGTTACCGGCAAAATAGATGTCCGGGACTGGCGAAAACAAAGGGAGAAAGCGGCATGAATGATCCTGCGACCCTCCCG
>JALXCX010000053.1 GCA_026990725.1 Desulfobulbaceae bacterium | reverse complement strand
TTTGGCAGCAGGCCGTGGAGATGACTTTAACGCCAGCGGAACAAGGCAGAGACCTCCCAGGAGAAAGCGGATGCCATTAAAGGCAAACGGACCGAGATGATCCATTCCGGCCCGTTGTGCCACAAAACCAAAGCCCCATATAAGGGCAACCAGTAGTAGAAGCAGGTCTGCTGTGAGTCGTTGCAATTTTTCCTCTTGCATTCCCTGCAAAGTCCTGTTTGTTTAGATGAGAGTTTTGTCGGTAAAATCAGACAACCTGTCCGCCGGTGAGCAATTCGGCGAACAGGGACTGGATGAGTATGCAGCGAATTTCAGAAAAAAGCAGTAAAAAATTATGATAGAGGAGTTTCGGATGGGCAGGAATGTTCGTAGTCTGTTGTGTGTTGTGGCGTTACTTTTTCTTGTTGTCGGCTGTGGCGATAAAGAGGCCCCCATGTATCAGGGCGTACAGTATCCTGCTACCAGTACGGTTATTCCCAGCTTTCAGGCCGATCAGGTTCCTGTGAGCTGCAGCGTCTTTGCTCATCTGCTTGCCTGGCAGCCAGCAGGCGTAAACGGGCAGACTATTGCCCGGACGATTGAACAGGAAGCCAGGCAGCGTGGAGCGGATATGGTTCTTCTTGGCGGCACCAGGGAGGCTGAAGAAGATAAGGGCCTTGAGTTTGTCTACTATGGACCGGCAAATGAATATAAATGCCGGGATAAATGGTGCGGCTGGAAGTTTGGCTACGCTGACTGGGCCAGGCAGGGCAAGTGGGTCTCTTTTGGTTTCAAAGAATGGGGAAACAGTGATGCAACCTATGCAACACCTTTGGTTATCCAGGCGGCATTTTTAAAATGTCAGAAATAATGTTTTTGTTTAATAGCGAGAACACAAAACCGGGGCAAGAGCGTGGGGCCGGGTTTGCTCTTTTTCCGGTTTTTTCTACCAGATTGCTCTGAGCCCTTTGGATTTTCGGACATGATCAATGCGTCGCTCAAGCTCGACCCTCCACTTGGCATGAATACGAGCTGCCGAGGGGGCTATAAGTTCCGGTAAACCGTAAACCAGCCGGTCAGCGGCTCGACTTGCCTCAATAACAGCTTCAATTGAGCGTGCCCCGAATTTAAAATCTGCCAGCAGCAGCCTGAGAAGCAGACCAGAGGTCTTCCGTGCTGCGGTTTTCCAGTGGGTCTGCATTTGATGGGCAATAATAAAGGCTCGCTTCAGCAGTATTCTCCTGAGCTCTTCCAGTTCCTCCTCTGACGCTGAATCCCTCAGGAGATTTTCTGGGATTTCGATGCCGTCAATATCCAGAACAACCCTGAGCCGGCTCATGAAATCAGGAATTTTCAGCGTTTTTGTTTGTTGTAGTTTCTCAGGATCGTCCGGAGCCAGAAGATCTTCCATTCCCTGCCAGCTTGCCTTGACTCCACCTGCAAAAACAAAAATAGCCCGTCCTATATGATAGGGAATCCCATGAACATAGGTGACTCCGTCCTGCATGGAAGGCAGAAAATAGCGCAAATAGCCAAATTCATGGCCATCATAGCGGCAGTCAAATTCATCCCAGAAGGCTATGGGGACTTTGCCTTGAGCAACCGAGGCCCGAACGGGATCAATGGCCGAGTTAATTTCATCGGGGCTGGCAAACTGGGTGAGGTTAAACTCAAAGAAATCGAAGGGGTCGCCGTCAAAATGATCGGCAATCTCTTTGGCGACCTGTTTGACAGCAAAGGATTTCCCGGATCCCGGCGGGCCGAATACACCGATACAGAGCGGCCGGAGTACAGATTTTTTGGAGACATACGAATCCATGACGCTGTGCAGGGTAATGACCGGGTCTATCTCGGCCGGGTCAGTCGTCCGTAAATGGCCTATCTGAAAAGTCGGGAGGCTCTCAAAACCCGAGCCCCGATTGACCTCTTCTTTCAGGTGATGCAGCACGGAAACAATCACATCGAGGTAGTCATAATCCAGGGTTTTAAATCCGGAGGAACTGCCGGGTTGGACATAGTTATGCTGAAAAAATGACCGCAGGGCTTTCTTTTTACGTTCGCCCCAGGACTGACTGGCCACAAGCTCAAGGGTTGTGTCAAAATCAGGAGAAAATGAGGGCAGCTCAACAAAAGAGGGATCTGGCGTCGTATCGAGAAATGAGCATGGATGATCATCCGGATAGGTTGAGGAAAAATCAATATTTGGAAATTCCAGGCTTTTATTAAAATAATAGCCTTGTTCGTAGAGTATCTTCCAGTTGAGCAGCACCCGCTTGGAAAAATCAAAAAAATAGTTCCTGCAAAAGCAGAATCCGTCAAATCGTATGGCATCCATGGCCAGCATGGACGTGACCAGAGTATCGTAGCAGGGAACAGACCCGCGCTGGCGGGGAGAGCTTTTTTCGGGAAGGTACCCCTTTCGATATCTGAAATAAGTCCCGTCTGCGCCGATGTAGAGAATACCGTGGGGAAACATCTCCACAATGATATGACAGAGAAATCGATTGTTTTTACGATCCCAGAGACCAACTTCAGGAGT
>JALXCX010000052.1 GCA_026990725.1 Desulfobulbaceae bacterium | reverse complement strand
AGCCGTTCCCTGATGATTCCCATGGTCAAGGGAGGGAAACTGGTGGGCACCTGGGTGGAGCACCGGACAAATATTGTCGAGGATTACAAAAAAGCCTTTGGCGAGAGCCCGCCCGTCATGGCTAAAATAGCTGTTATGAGCGATGCGGATAATACCGGGGAATCGGCAACGGCATATATTGACTATATTCGGATTATGCATGAGTAATACCCTGACTTTGCTCCTTAAGAATCAATATCTTCTTATTAAGAGCTTATGACGGGGTTTTATAATAGGATTTCAGGAAACCAGGCAAAGCGCAGCTGAAAGAAAAACGTTTTCTGTGAGAGGATATTTATCATTATGCCAAGATACGAATTACTTGAGTGTGTGGAGAGGTGGATTGACGATTGGAATAATCACAATCTACCGGCAGTTATGGAGTTGTTTCATCAAGAGGCCGAATTTATTTCCTGGACAGGGCAATGTTTTAAGGGGAAAAGGACGATACAAAGGGCCTGGACAAATTGGTTTAAAAATCACGGTGATTTTCATTTCTCCATTGAGCGCCTGACCCTTGATGAGTTGCAGCACATTGTGACCATGGAGTGGACGCTTGTCTGGCCAAGTCCGGAGGCCGGGTATGAAAACAGGCAAGAAACCCGCAAGGGAGTGGACATTATCCAGTTCAAAAACGGATTGATCCTTTCAAAAAAAAGTTTCTGTCAGACAGTACTCCTCATCGATGCAGACGCTGTCTCTATGCATTTGTAGCATTTTTTAATCAGGCAATCCGATGCGCCTCCAGTACCCGGATATCCCCTTTTATGTCCTGTATCATCCTGACGTTATCATAGTTTTTATTCTTTCGTAACCTCTGCGCAATCCCCTCGCCCTGGCCTAAGCCGACCTCGAAAATTAATTTACCATGGGGCTTGAGGAGCAGGGGTGAGTGCTTAATCATTTGCGTGAAGAATTTAATGCCAAAGGGGCCGGCTTCAAAAGCGAGGCTCGGTTCATATTGTGCTATTTCTTCATCCATTTTATCTACTTTTGTCGAAGATATGTATGGCGGGGCACCGGATATGATATCAAAAGAGGAGGTAAACTCCTCTGCGGGAAAAGCAGAAAACATATCGCTGATTTTAAAAATAACCGATAAACCAAGAAATTCGGCATTTTTTCGGGCCAGTTCAATGGCTTTTTCTGACAGGTCAGAACCATAGACTTCTGCCCGTGGAAATCTGTCTTTGAAGCAGAGTGGCAGATTTCCTGAACCTGTAAATAAGTCCAGCACAGTGGCATTGCCATTGGTTTTTATTGCTTCTGCAACGTGTTCCAGGCAGGTTTCTGCCAATAATTCAGTTTCTTTTCTCGGGATCAGGGCTGATTCGTTGGAAAGGAGCTCCAGTCCCATAAAATTTTGTCGTCCGGCAATATAGGCAAGAGGGGTGCCCTGCAGCCGTTTTGTAACCAACGATTGCAGGAGCTTCTGCCCTTTTGGGGCAAGCGTTGTTAAAGGTGTTTTTGCAGCCGAAAGTGAGGAAAGTGGTGTTTTATTTGCAAGATGCCATAAAGTATACAGCGTGTTTTCCGGGGTCTCGCAAGGCTTGTCAGGTAATATACTCAGTTCCTTGTTCAGCGTCTCAAGAAGAGCATTGAAAAATATTTTCTGTTCTTTATCAAGAAGTTCAAGTTGTTGTTTCATATGAGTAGCTTGTTGGGCAGTATAGTTTTGATGAAATATAAAGAGTAAAAGATTAATTCATAATAGCATGATTCTCTTATGATAATGGAGGGAAATTTATTTTTTTGCCAAACGGAGCTTTCGTTATTCTCTGTTTAGAGGGGAAAAGAGGGTTGGAAAGGGTGTGACCCGGAAAATAATCCATGAGCAGGTGCAGCGGACAGGAGCTTTTTATCAGGTTCCCAGCTGATAAATTCACAAGGGCTGGAGCCCGAAAAGGAGGGGCGGTATCTCTTGCCGGAGGCAATAGATTCGCAGGCGGGTTAAGAGCAGCAAAGCGCAGGGATAGAGGCTGAGTTTGTTACACAGGGGGCTTTTACTTTGTAACTATTCAGCTGCACCCCATGGTGCGGCGATCAGGCCTCCTCACATAGACGGGCTATAGTTCGTTGGCCTGCTTACCGCACCATGGAGCACATCTGAACAGTTACAGGCCACAGGTTATGCCAGCATTTTGCTGATACCTGAATAGTTACTTTACTTTTTTCACACCCAGCCTCTTTATTGTAGATATTATTCTGTCTTTGTAAAGGTAAACCGGTAGGAAAAGGTTTTTGGGTCGAGCCAGTCCAGGGTTGTGCTGCCTATCTGGGCATAGGGATAACCAAAGGTGTTGAGGAGAGCCCCCTGCTGGGGAGGGTTGAGACGAATGTCCCGGCCCATGGCAAGTTTCACCCTGTAGGCGTCCCAGCCGCCCCAGAAGTATTTCCGGTAGGCCTTTGTTCCGGCATCATCAAGTTCTAAATTCTCTTTGAGCATTTTTTTACGAACGTCGGCGGGATCGACCGGCACCCAGTCA
>JALXCX010000051.1 GCA_026990725.1 Desulfobulbaceae bacterium | reverse complement strand
ATATTGATCCGTTTTTTCTTTACCGGGCGTTGCGCCATATCAATCCAAGTCCGTATCTTTTTTACCTGCGCCTTGGCGACAATATTCTGATAGGTTCATCACCGGAAATTCTTGTCCGGCTGGAAGATGGAGATATCGAGCTGCGCCCCATTGCCGGTACCCGAAAACGCGGGGCAACCCCTGATGCCGACATGGCCCTTGAAAAAGATTTGCTCGCTGATCCCAAAGAGCGGGCAGAGCACCTTATGCTGGTTGATCTGGGCCGGAATGATGTTGGTCGGGTTGCGGAAAGCGGCAGCGTTGAGGTCAGTGATCTGCTGGTCATTGAGCGTTACAGTCATGTGATGCACATTGTTTCCGGTGTCCATGGTCGGCTTGCTGAGGAGAAAGATCAGTTTGATGTCTTGAATGCCTGCTTTCCGGCTGGTACAGTAAGCGGTGCTGCTAAAATTCGGGCCATGGAAGTTATTGATGAACTTGAAGTGGCCGCACGCGGTCCTTATGCCGGGGCCGTCGGCTATTTTGGTTTTTCAGGGAACATGGATTTTTGCATAACCATCCGGACATTTTTTATGAAAGGATCAGATCTTTATATTCAGGCCGGGGCCGGAATTGTCGCAGATTCTGATCCTGCCAGGGAATATGAAGAAACCATTAACAAGGCCCGAGGCTTGCGCCGGGCTGTGGAGCTGGCAGAGCGGGGATTTTAGGCTGTGATTGTAATAATTGATAACTACGATTCGTTTACTTTCAATATTGTACAGACACTGGCAGCAGCGCCTCCCGGCGCACCCGAGAGCTGGCAGGCCCCGGAGATTAGAGTTTTTCGTAACGATAAAATAACTGTTGCCGAAATAGCAGCGATGAACCCGGAGAGACTGCTTGTTTCTCCCGGCCCCTGCACGCCTACGGAGGCTGGTATTTCCATCGAGGCCATTCAATTTTTTTCTGATAAAATTCCTGTCCTTGGCGTTTGCCTTGGCCATCAGTCAATTGGTGAGGCCTTTGGCGGCAAAGTTATCAGGGCAGGCCGGGTGATGCATGGCAAAACAAGTCCCATGCACCATGACAACCGAGGGGTTTTTACAGGTCTTGACAACCCCTTTGACGGCATGCGCTATCATTCTCTGGTGGTCGAAGAAGACACTCTGCCCGATTGCCTGGAGGCTACGGCCCATACTGATCAGGGTGAGCTCATGGGGCTTCGTCATAAAACTTTGAGCGTTGAAGGGGTTCAGTTTCATCCGGAGTCAATTATGACCGGGGTGGGCATAATTCTGCTCCATAATTTTCTTCGGCCTGACTATCCTGAATTATTAAGAAAATAAACGTCCCGCATGGCGACTGACTGATTAATGGCTGTTTTTAAAAATTTTTTGTAACTATTCAGCCATCAGCACAATGATGGTATAATCTGTTGGCCAGTAACTGTTCAGATGTGCTCCAGAACCGAGTCGCAGCTTACCTGCGGTAAGCAGGCCAACGAACTATAGCCTGTCTATGTGAGGCGGCCTGATCGCCGCATTATGGGGTGCTGCTGAACAGTTACAATTTTTTTTGAATTCAGTGTCTGCGTAAGAGCAGCATGAGTTTATGTGGTAATAATAAAAAGGATACAAAGTATTTTTAACATATTGGAAGATTCCTGATTTTGAGGAGACAGAATGATTAAGGACGCTATTGCACTTGTGGTGACCGGCGAGGATCTCAACGAACAGCAAATGACAGCTGTTATGCAGGAGATAATGAGTGGCGAGGCAACCGATGCCCAGATCGGCTCGTTTATTACAGCACTTCGCATGAAAGGTGAGACTCTTAACGAGATATCCGGTGCGGTGCGGGTAATGCGGGAAAAAGCGACGTTTGTCGATACCGGTATTGCCACTGACAAGGGCGAACTGCTCATGGATATTGTCGGGACAGGAGGCGATGGTTCCGGCACCTTTAATGTTTCCACAACCACGGCGTTTGTTGTTGCCGGGGCTGGTATTCCGGTGGCAAAACATGGAAACAGAGCTATCTCTTCATCCTGCGGCAGTGCCGATGTGCTGGAAGAGCTTGGTGTGGATCTTTCTTTGCCGGCAGATAAGGTTGCTGAATGTGTTCGGGAGGTCGGCATTGGTTTTTTGTTTGCTCCCATGCTGCATGGGGCCATGAAATACGCCATAGGCCCGCGCAGGGAAATGGGTATAAGAACGGTGTTTAACATTCTCGGCCCCATGACGAATCCGGCAGGCGCTAACGTCCAGCTAACAGGTGTTTTTGCCAAGGCGTTGACAAAACCTGTTGCTGAAGTCTTGCTCAGGCTTGGCATGAAACGTACCCTTGTGGTCTGGGGTGAAGGTAATATGGACGAGATGACCATCACCGGAACGTCGTATATTGCTGATGCACATGACGGCAGAGTAGAAACGTACACGGTGAATCCCGAAGATGTGGGGCTTTCCCGTGCATCAATTACCGATATCAAGGGCGGGGCAACTGTAGAGGAATCTGCTGCAATGGTTCGCAGCGTACTGAGCAACACACCCGGGGCCAGGCTGGACATGGTCCTGCTTAATGCCGGTGCAGCGCTTATGGCTGCCGGTAAGGCCGCAGATTTACAGGCAGGGGTGGATCAGGCAGGAGATATTATCACCTCTGGTGCAGCACTTGCCAAACTGGATAAACTTGCCAGTTTTTGTGCCGATTCGTTATGATTTTAGACGTTATTGTTGAGCGCAAACAGGAAGAGGTCGCAACCCTGAAAAAACGCGGTATCCTCTTTCCGGAGTGTGAGATATCACCACCTCGTGGCTTTATGGCGGCTCTTGTTGAAGCGCCCAATGTCGCTATTATTGCAGAGGCCAAAAAAGCCTCTCCATCCAAGGGGGTTATTTGTTCCGATTTTGATCCGGAAAAGATTGCTGTTCATTATCAGCAGGGCGGCGCCCATGCCATGTCCGTGCTGACAGATGTTGATTTTTTTCAAGGTTCCATCAGCTATATCCCCCTGGTTAGAAATGCGGTCACCCTGCCGGTGTTACGCAAGGAGTTTATTATCGATCCCCTCCAGGTGGATGAAGCCGCAGCCTATGGAGCTGACGCAATTCTACTCATTGCCGCAATTCTTACTACCACTCAGATGAAGGAGTTACGCCTGCAGGCAGAAGAAGCTGGGATGGATGTACTGGTGGAGGTACATAACGAAAAGGAACTGGAAAAAACCCTGGCAGCCGAAAGCCGTTTAATTGGTATCAATAATCGGAATCTTAACGATTTTTCTGTTGATCTGGCCACGACTTTCCGCCTGCAGAAAGAAATCCCGGCAGGGATACCAGTGGTCAGCGAGTCCGGGATCTCCAGCCGGACTGATATGATCAAGCTCAAGGAGGCCGGTATTACAGCAGCTCTTATTGGTGAGAGTTTGATGCGCAGCAGTAACCAGGATGAAACTTTACACCATTTTTTACAATTATAATGCGGGCAAAAACACGAATAAAAATGTGTGGTACCACAAACCTGGAAGACGCTCTGGCCGCAGTTGAGGCCGGGGTTGATGCACTGGGTTTTATCTTTTATGAAAAAAGTCTGCGTAACATTGATCCCGAGGCGGCACGAATTATCATTGAACAGTTACCGCCCTTTGTGGATACCGTTGGTGTGTTTGTTGACCGTGACAGCGAGGAAGTAGAGGAAATAATCCGTTATTGCCGGTTTGGATATGCTCAGCTCCACGGACAGGAATCCCCCAAATACTGTGAACGACTGGCCCGTTTTGTCGCTCCTTGTCAGGTCATCAAGGCTTTGCGGGTGGGGAAGTATCTCAAGGCAGGTGATGTTAGCCCGTATAACGAGCATGTGAAAGGCTTTCTGCTCGACACGTATCAAAAAGATATGGTGGGCGGCACGGGCCAGTGTTTTGACTGGACATTGATTGAGCAACTTGATTTACAGAAAACATGTATTCTGGCTGGCGGACTTGACGCAGACAATGTTACCGGAGCCATTAAAGCCGTCCAGCCTTATGCTGTTGATGTTAATTCAGGCGTGGAAACAACCCCAGGTATTAAGGATCATGACAAAATACGTGCGTTTGTCCGCCGTGTTCGTCAGCTGGAGCAGGAAGTCGTCTGAGAGCGTTTTCATCTCAGCTGTTATTTTTTATCCCGGGCAATGACAAGTGCGTTGGGATAACCGGTATGTTCAAGAAAAGACTCGTCCCTGCGTGCCCGCTTGAGCGAGGTGCCGCTGTAGACCAGGACTCTATATAATCTGATTCCGGCTGCCGGAAATTGTTGAATAATAACATCCTTGCCTTTGGCGGCAAATTTTTTGGCCAGACTTCTCGCATTGGTTCTGTACTCGAAGGCGCCCACCTGTATATAAAAATTCCCTTTGTCAAAATCCTGATAGACAAGTTTTTTCGGTTGCTCTGGTCCTTGAGTTGCGACTTTAGGTGTTGGAGTGTTTCTTTTTGAGGCGGTTTTGTTCTTTGCGGTCTTCTTTTCGCTGCCAGGGACAGGTCTTTTCCTGGAGACTGTTTCTTTGAGCTCCTCGGCCAGGGCAATGATCTCAACCTGAGCGGTCCCCCGGTTGAGCAGGTCCAGTTCATCGGCTGCTGTTTTTGTAAGATCAATAATCCGGTTTCGGACAAAAGGCCCCCGGTCGTTGATGCGAACAACTGTTGATTTCCCATTGGTAAGATTCTTCACCAGCAGCATGGTGTTCATGGGCAGGGTTTTGTGAGCTGCCGTGTGTCCGTACATATTATAGGTTTCTCCATTGGCGGTCTTGCGGCCATGGAAAGGTTTTCCATACCAGGATGCAATCCCTTTTTCGCTGTATCCATGGGCTGTGGGAACAGGGTAATAGGTGCGGCCACCTATTACATAGGGTCGCTGGGTTCCGCGTTTTGTCGTTTTTTTACCGTGGTGACCGGGCTCTTGTGTTCGCCCCGATAATGTATGATTACATCCTGTTACGGCAATAAAGAGGCAGAGGATAATCGGGAAAAATGTAAATTTTTTCATTACGGAAAAGGTCGTATGTTGTTTGTCCCGGAGCAAAGAACCGCCAACCATCTTGGAGGGGCCGTTTATTGTCCAGAAATTGGTTTTGGTTGCTTTTTCTCAAGAAGATGAATAAATCGTTGTTCGTAAAATAAACCGGCCGGCCCGGTTGTGTGAGGCGTGTAGGGCAGGAGGCTCTTGCCTTTCCCCTGAAGGTTATCAAAGAGTACGTCCTCGTCTTCGGAAACTGCTGAGAGCCTGAGGTCAAGAATGGGCCGGAAAACTTTGATAATCCCATCGTTATCCTTTTTTATGATGAGATCTTTCCAGCGACGTTGTGTAAATCCCATGAGCCAGATACCCGGTTTCTGTTTACCGTTTATGGCGTCCGGCATGGACGGAGAAAGCTCGTCGTCATCCGAATTAAGATTATGTTCAAGAAAAGCCTCTGCAGCAGAACTGGACTGGATGGTCAGGCGTTCCCAGGGATCAGCATCTTCAAGATAACTGAGCATCAGATGGGTTGGCCGGTCGTAGAATCCCCACTGGGCATGACAGACCTGACAGGCAACCCGGCCCCTGTATCGGGCATGGGCAGGGTGGACGAGCTGGGGGATGCGATGGAGGGTGCCATCTTTTATGGTTGTTAAAAAAAAGTCGTTGTCTTCTTTGTTTACATTTGCGGGAAGCGGTGAGGTGATGCCCGCTCTATGACAGGTTATACACTGAACCGGTTTTTCTTTTCCCGATAGTTGTTGTCCGTTATGGCAGTCCAGGCAGGTGAGTCCTTTCTGGCTGTGGATATCTGGTACAAGATTATGGAGTTCAATACCATAAGGGCGTAGGTATCTGCTTCTGGTTGTGTAGGGTGTTCTGTACTCCCAGTTGAAATCATGTTCAAATTTGCCCGAATAATCACTGCCCACGTGATTGCCATAATGACAGCTGAGGCACTGGTGCTCGGTTGGCCGGCGGAAAACATGGTCTTTCAGTTGCCCATCTGTAAACTGAAGATGACAGGCAGCGCACCCGATTCCCCGCTGAACATACGGATAACGGTCTCCGGCTGTGTACACATGACAGCGTAAACACTGCCTGCGCAGCAGATCGTTTACCAGCCATTCTTTGCTGTTCTGTTTTTCTGTTTCAGGGATTTGCCTGAGGTCGGAAAGTACTGGGGTCAACGAAAAATGAGCGCGGACCGCATTGACCGCATTTTTTAAGGTAAAATGAAGTGACTGCGCGCATGTTGCTACCTGCTTTTTATGGCACCTGCCACAAATTTTTTTCATATTTCCGGGGGCTGCAGGCGCTGCGAGCATATTTTTATGGGCATTTTTTTTATGATTTGCTGCGTTGTTGCCAAGGTGGCAATCGCTACAGGCCAGATTATGGTTTTTGTCTGCTTTGATATCTGTATGGCAGCCGGTACAACCGAGGTTTCTTTTGAGAGGTTGTTTCTGTACTGATGGTGTCGAGGCAGGAACAGGCGGGTTTTCTTTGGCTGTACACACGGTGCCGGCCAGGAGCGCAAGAGTTATCAGAAGTATGATTTTAGCTTTCATAATCTTGACACCATACCATAAAGTTGCTACATCAATAAACCTCAATTTGCTCTTGAAGAAATCCCTTTTCGGGAAAATGAATATCTCCTGAACATACAGCCTGAAAAGTATGTTCAGGAGAGTAGCATACGCCGATATAGCTCAGCTTGGTAGAGCGGCTGATTCGTAATCAGTAGGTCACCAGTTCAAGTCTGGTTATCGGCTCCAGTAGAGGAAAGGCAGTCAGGCAAGGCACTGACTGCCTTTTTTTATTGGTTTTAAACCAGGCAAATCGTCGTCAGTTTTTTTTGCGCACTGGATAGCGAATTATGGTGTAGAAATTCTCTGGTTTGTTCCAGGGCAGTCCCGGGCCCCGCAAGTAAACTTCTTCATGTAAACCAGCGATTTCATATCCCTGGCTGTCGATAAAATCCCTTAATGATTTGATGGTGGGAGCCTCCTTTTCGTAAGGGCCAATGTGCAGTATTTCTGCAGTCTCTCCGTATTCCCAGTGTGCCAGGCGTGCTGATAGTTTATCGTGTTCCAGCTTTGGAAGATTCGTTGTGTCCGGCTTGAGCGGAATTGCGGCCGAACCTTTCCAGACAATATTTTTAAAGGCATCGGCTCTTTTTTCCTCGTCCATGGCAAAGTCCAGATTGTTCTCATATCTGGCCATGGGAGGGATTCCCGCACTCGCCCTTTTGGAGACACCCTTAATCCTGAAATAGGTTTTATAAAGAAAGCCAAAGACATCCTTTAACCCTTTAGTCGAAGTCTCAAAAGGGACTTCCAGTACAAGAGTCTCTGGAAGACTCGTGATTCTTGGTTTTTTTAAAAACTCATATTTTTGTAAATCAGGTCCTTTGACCATCATCAGAAAAAAGACAGCCGCGATAACCACTCCAACTACTGAAACGATAAGTAAAATTTTGAACATGATATCCTCCCGATAATAAGATTTTTTTACAGCCTAACCCGGAGTTATGACACCTGTATGTCATGTTTGTAGAGATTGGATATTTTTTCTGCCTTTTTCTGTAAAATCGTTCGTAAATATTTTGGTTCAAGGAGTTCAGCATCATCACCAAGACTGAGCAAGTAGGAAATGATCCAGTCGTTATCCGGGAGTTCAAAGGTTGCGAGCATGTCGCCACTGGCCAAGTCTTCAAGTTGGGAGTGTTCAAAATATTCTTCTACAATATGGCGGATTTTTTTAGAAAAACGAATGACCAGGCCTATCATTTTTGTGGACCCGGTGTCCATGGTATCATATTGGGACCAGCTAACATTTTTTCTTCTAAATGTTTCTGCCAGCATTGCAAGCCGGACAACCCGGCCGACTTTGAAAATTCTGAAATCCTCACGCATTGTGCAATAAGCAAACAGATACCAGGCTGTTGATTTGAAAACAAGGGTCATGGGCTCAATTTTTCTTTGCGACACCACTCCGTTACTGTCCTGGTAGGTGATATTACAGCGCATGTTGTTGGCAATGGCCTGTTGCAACGAAACCATCTTCTCCTGTTGCCGGGGGCTGGTTCCCCAGGGCATGATATCGATGACGACCCGGTCCAGGTGATTTTTTACATAGTTCTGCTTGTCTTCAGGAACAAGGGCATGAATTTTTTCTATGGCATGAGTTATCTGCCTGTCGTTAAAAGTGGAATTAACACCTTTTAATACCGATAGCATCGTCACCATGTCTTTGAGGGTCAGTACCTGTCGATCAAGTTTGTACGAGTCAATTATAGCCAGACCGCCATTATTGCCCTGATGGGTGACAATGGGAATGCCTGCGTTATTGATTGTCTCAATATCGCGGTAGATGGTACGTGTGGAAACTTCAAAATGGTCAGCAAGATCCCTGGCCTGCACTCTGTTACGGTTAAGCAACATGATAATAATGGCAAGAAGACGGTCAATTTTCATGTGTACCTGCAATAAGAAGTTTTTAATATGCCGAAAATCTGCTGGTGGTAGGGGGTGCCGGAAGCCCTGAAGCAGA
>JALXCX010000050.1 GCA_026990725.1 Desulfobulbaceae bacterium | reverse complement strand
ACATGGTAGGGGCGCCAATCTGCAGGATACCATCTGCAAACTCAAGGGCGCTCACAGCAGAGGGGATCGGTTCAAGAAAAAGACGCAGATGCCGCAAAAGAACAACGAGAAAACTGTAATGAAACAGAATGGCAAACAACCAGAGCCACTTTGACGATTCATAGGTGAGTTTGGGACCAGCATGGACTTCAGATTTGGTGTTTCTCCATAGTGATCTGAACAGGACAATCTCAAGAAACATCCGCCCCGCAACCTCAAAAGAATTGAGCGGCGCTTCAAGCCTGTCGCGTTTAATCCAGTGCAGAGAATATCCCTGCCCGCAGGTTGTCGGTATTTTAAAGGGAACAGGGGACCTGCCCCAATTGATCACCTTGTAGCAAAACCCGACAATAAACACAGCCACAGCAGCGTAGGGCACGAGAATACCAAAAATGTATTGCATCCCGATTATCTGAGACCCTAGAAACGCAAACAACGCCAGGCCAAGGACAGCTGCCAGGGGGATGGTGTACTTCATCGATCACTCCCTCACTTTCGAATTAAACGGTAACGTAATAAAAACAGGTAAAAACGGCTTGCTGCAAATCGACTGCTTGTTCTCAGAAGCTGTCTTTCCCCTCATGCGGAGGTAAATATTTCAACTTATGCGGGATATATCCTTCAGATTCTGTTTGATTAAAGCAGAAGCACAGCCAGAATCCGTAAGAATATAACTGCCGCTCTTTAATTCACGAATCCGGGCTCTATGCAGCCTCTCTTTTGACTCTACATATAAATCAAAGGCTGTAAGAGCCGCCCGGTCGACATCACAGTCAAAAGAATCAAGCTTGGGCAACAGATCCCTGCACTGTTTATCTGCTGAAAAAACCTGTTTTACCACCCACTTGAGTTCAAGAATTGGTGCAACCGCCTGGGCCGGAGAGAATTCCTGCACTGCCCGGATCCGGATTACCTGATCAAGGGCATTTGCATATTCCTGCGGCCCGAGCCCTTGCAGGAGACAGTTGTATAAACCCGTCAGACCTTCTGTGATATTTGCACCAACAGGATTGGCAAATCGGTCTTTAGACTGTTTAAAAAAAACTGACGAAGTATAGGAGTCCAGGGTTCTTTCAATCCATACAGAGAGAATCTTATCCCTCTTCTGTTTTAAGGCCTCTGTCAAATCCATATTCTTCGACGATCTCTTTTTATACAAAAAAATATATGATTGGTAGAAATTAAATAAATAATGAATGGTGATTCATGGCGGAGATTTTTATCATGTTTAGGGATTGATTTCAAGCAAAAATTATTTTGAGCCACTGGCGTTGCCGGTATCTTTTGCTAAATCGCTGAACAGATACAGAGTCAAATGCACATAGGGATCAACAGCCAACTGCTCGTTCAGGCTCTTCTTTTTCCCGGGCTTCCCCTCTTCATCATTTTCACTATCATTGAGAAGTCCAGCCGCTTTTGCCTCTTTTCTCTCCTGTTCCAACTCCTGCCGTTCTTTAAGAACTCCTGTCAGGAAATCAGCGACCAGCGTTTCTTTACTTCGCTTTTTTGCTTTTAAACTCTCCTCGGCAATTTTTGCAAACTGTGTACTTTCGGTCACAAATTTTTTGCTCTGTTCCAAGGCCCTGTTTGTATCAAAATGCGCACCCTGCCAGTGCCCCGTGATAACACTTTGGACCTGATCCCAGGGAAGAGAATAATCCATATACTGTTCACCGGTTTTCAGGTAATCGAGCATGCTGGGAAGCACGATATCCGGAATAACCCCTTTGTACTGGGTTGATCCACCATTCACTCTGTAAAATTTCTGAATAGTCACTTTGAGCGCACCCAGATCGTCATATTTTTTAAACTGCAGCAGAGGCAGATACCGGTTTAAATCCATAAGGGCCTGCACGGTTCCCTTACCGTGGGTATGCGCCCCGCCGATTACAAGCGCCCGGCCATAATCCTGGAGGGCTGCTGCTAATATTTCAGAGGCAGAGGCTGAAAACTGATTAACAAGAACTATCATTGGCCCATCATAGGCAAGATGAGGATCAACGTCTTCCAGCACCCGAATCGCACCCTGGGAATTTTTTACCTGGACCACCGGCCCTCCGGCCAGAAAAAGACCGGAAACATCCACCGCATCGGAAAGAGACCCTCCGCCATTATTGCGAAGATCAAGAATAAGTCCTTTGATATGCTTCTGTTTCAGCTTGTACAACTCACTCCGGGTATCATCGGTCACGTTCCGACTTTTTTCTCCATCCCGGCCTCCGGAAAAATCCCTGTAAAAACCGGGGATTTTGATATAGCCAATGGCATTGCCGGTATCATCCTTCAATACGGTCGACTTGACATATGTCTCCTCAATTTTTACCACATCCCTGACAATGGGGATAATCAACCGGGAACCATCGGGCCTGAGAATAGTCAATCGTACTTCAGTGCCCTTCGGACCTCTGATGTACGAAACAGCTTCACGAATTCTCATGTCCGAAATATCAACAGGATCACTGTCAGCCTCGGAAACAGCCATAATTGTATCTTCTGCCTGAAGCTGCCCCTGGGCCTCGGCAGCACTTCCAGGAATAATACGCACCACCTTGATGTGGCCGTCATCCTCTCGAAGCAGGGCTCCAATCCCCTCAAGAGAGCCGCTCATATGGATATCAAAATCTTCCTTTGAGGTTGGGGCCATATAGTTTGTGTGGGGGCCAAAGGCCCTGGCTACGGCATCAAAAAAACGATTGTAATGCTCCTGTCTTGTCAGTTGCTGCAGCCTGTGAAGATAATTACTGGTCCGCTTACGGACCTTGTCCAGCGCATTATGCCAGAGCTCTTTATTTACAGGGCCTGCACCATTTAAACGAGTTGTTTTTCCTGCTTTTGCCAGCTCTTTCCTCTTTTTCTCTATCGCTGCCAGGTAGCTGTCAAGGACTTCCATTTTCAGAGAACGACGCCACCTGTCTTTCAACTCCGTCTCATTGGCGGCATATGTGAGTTTTTTCGGATCAGTCTCCAGGAAATCCTTCCGGTTGGGATCAAAACCTGCATCCAGCAGTTGTTTCACTATTTTCTGAACCTGTACAATACGCGTAGCCAGAATCTGTCGGCCGGCATCAGGCAATAACGCCTTGCCTTGGCTGAGTTCATCATCAATCCGGGTTTGAAAGAAATTTAACTCATCAATATCAGCCTGCAGTAAGAATCGTTTCCGGGGATCAAGCTGACGCAGATACAAATCATAGGCTGCCCGGGACAGGGAATCATCCAAAGGTTTATGCTCGAAATGCTGCACAGGAAGCTGGTGGCTTAACATGTAACAAATCAACCGATTACGCCCGGCTTCAAAGCCGACCGGCATCACCTTGGCCTGGACCAGGGACTGCGACAGGAAGGCAAGACATAACAGCAGGATAATATAGCGAAATAACCGCATACAATACTCCGAGACTTTAAAGTAGACTTAGGTGTATGAAAGATCTACGCAGAACACACTGCACTTCAACGCTTTCTCCTGAAGTGCGCATTCCTGCCGGTAAACCTTTGAAGCGACGAACAAACAACAGACTTTTCCTTAACACGCAGAGAAAAGGAAGTAAACAGGGGAACGATGAAATGATTACAGCTGACAAGAGGAAGTTTCTGACAAAAACTCAGAAGGGGCTGACAACCTTGGCCGCATTATTTACGCTGCTCATTATATCGTACATGTTGGATATCTGCCCGACCTTAAGCACTGAAGTTAATTTGAAAAAATCAAGACAGGTTCCGCAGGCAAATATTTCAACACCTTTTTTCTGAAGAGCTCGCAAGGCTTCCAGGGCACCTGATTCTTCAGCTACCAGTCGAACCCCTTCATTATAAAACAAGATTTTTTCCGGGAGCGGCTCAACATCTTTTATGGTCTGGATATATGTCTGCAACAAAGCCCAACCCAATTCATCACTACCGCGTCCCATTGACGCTGAAGAAATAACATAGACCAACCCTTTCCCTGCTGGCAGGGTACAGTCATACTCCTCCGCATCAAACTCCTGCTTTGCTCCGGATTCACCAGCCTTCAACGACAGGCGCCAGCAACTTTCCTCATTACCTGTCAGAACAATTTCACAATTGCGACTGCGGGCAAAACGGCTTACATTCTCTTTTGATGCCTCATTATCCACAATCACTTCAAGGTGCTTGTGGCCGGCATCAAGAGCTTCCTTGGTTTGTATAACAGGTTGAGGACACTCCAAGCCCCGACAATCCACGGTGATTCTTTTCATAAACTGCTCTCCATGTTCATCTATATTACCGCCAGATAAACTCTTAGCATTGATGTTTGATGAGAAAATCATCAACAACTTCCTTCATGACCTCAAGTTGCGTCCGGCCCGACTCGTGCACCTGTATCCAGAGACAACGCTGAAAGGCCCGGTACCTGTCGGGCGGCACAAACAGCTTTATTTCCTGCACTTCAGAGTCTTCATCTCCAACCAACTCAGGGACCGTCTTCATCCATTCTCCTGACGGTGAAAGGCGACAACTTCTGCATAGCGGCAACCGGTACCTCCAAAAATATCAAGGGCACTGCCCACTGTCGCATCCAGCCTGCCATGCCCCACCTTGCGGATACGGTGCATATCTGCCATGCAGCCCACGCCTCCGGCATAGGTTATGGGGTGAGTTGCCGCTGTTGCCAGCAAAGTGATAAGCCGTTCATCTACGCCCATACATTGCCCTTCAACATCAACAGCATGAATCAGAAATTCATCACAACTCCTGGCAAGTTCTGCCAACAACTCCGCACTGACCCGAAGTTCTGTAAAATTCTGCCAGCGATCAGTGACCACATAATAGCCATCATCTTTCCAGCGACAGCTCAAATCCAGCACCAGTCTATTTTTTCCTGTAAGCCGAAGAAGGCGCTCAAGACGTGTATCGTCCAGATGTCCGTCATGAAACACATACGAGGTAACAATAACATGTGATGCCCCCCGCTCAAGCCAACGACCGGCATTTTCTTCCGTTATACCGCCACCAAGCTGCAACCCTTCGGGCCAGGCGGTCAACGCATCAATAGCCGCGGTTTCGTTGCCAGGTCCAAGCATAATAACATGCCCGCCTGTCAGGTTGTCCCGTTGATACATACGGGCATAATGGGAAGGGGAGAAATCTGAGGAAAAATTTGTTTGCAGGGCTGCTGAATCGGCGTCCTGAAGAGTGGCACCAACAATCTGTTTTACCTTGCCGTCATGCAAGTCTATGCAGGGCCGGAAACGCATAAATCTACAACCGGGGAGAAATCACTAGGCAAAAAGAATCGTGCAGAATGGTGACAACCGTTCTGCACGAAAGAGATACTGTCAAATTCAAAACTATTTGACCATCATGGTTGTCGGATCCAAGGTCAAAGCACCAGTATCACTGGCGTCTTCACCATTATTTCTAATAATATCGAGCTGGATCATTTTATCTTCAGGTTTGAGAAGAACCACTGTGTCAAACAAATCATCGATATCATGGCAGGGAGCGGGAACCCCGGCTGGTGATACACGATCGTCATTCCGATGACTGACAGCAGAAAACCAGGCCTGCATGCTCATGGCATCCAGCAGATCTTTGATATCCTCAAGATCTTCCCTGGTGGTGTTTTCAAAATCAAAACCATCAACGACAAGGCAATTAGGCTTGAAAATATCCTGAAGAATCAAGTCATTAAGACGTTCTTCAAGACGAGGCCTGCTAAAGGCTGACTCTTTAAATGTCATGATCATCCTATGGCGCTGCACCATATCAATTAATTCATGAGGATTGGTCACGGAACCATCCTGAAGAATAAAATGCAGGATATCGTCATACCATATTTTCGTTTTATCAATACTTGCGCCAATACTGATATGGATAACACGGTTGCCACGGAGAATAGAATCAAGAGCAATCTGTACCAGTAAAGCTGTTTTACCCAGACCGGCTCGCGCCATGATCAGGCCCATATGTTTATTGTGCCGCCCCAGATTCAGTACCCTTAAAGGATTCTGGTTGACAAGTGTTTCATATCCCATTGTTCACCTCATATCTATATTCAAACCATGGCTCACCATGGTTTTACTTTAACGCCTAAACACTCTTTTAAAAAGTCAAAAACCTGAAAAAACAGAATCTAAAAAATACTCAGCTCTCTCAACGTCAAGACTCAACCGCCTTGTCAGCCATTCTTTTTGGATTTTTCAAAGTCCTTAATCAATTCTTCCGCAACACTCTTGGGCACCTGCTTATAGCTGGAAAACTCCATGGTAAATTCAGCTTTCCCCTGGGTGAGCGATCGCAGCGTTGTTGAATAACCAAACATTTCAGACAGCGGCATTTCCGCCTCGACAACTGTATAGCTGCCCTCTTCAAAAGTACCAACAATCACGCCGCGTCTCTGGTTCAGGCTGCCCATAACTGCACCCTGAAATTCAGACGGCCCTTCAACAGCAACCTTCATGATCGGTTCCATAATAACAGGGCCGGCCTTCTGATAGCCCTGTTTAAACGCGCCCTTTGCAGCCTGCTGGAAAGCCATGTCTGAGGAGTCAACAGAGTGCGAGTTACCGTCGTTAATAACGCAGCGAATACCGGTAATCTGCGCTCCGGTTAACACACCTTTCTCCATGGAGGCCTGAAACCCCTTATCACAGGCAGGAATATATTCCCGCGGGATGGAACCACCCACGATTTCATCAACAAATTCATACTCACCCTCTTCCAGTGGTTCCATATAGCCTGCCACTCGACCAAACTGGCCGGAGCCACCGGTCTGTTTCTTATGGGTATAATCAAACTCGGCACGTTGGGTGATAGTTTCGCGGTAGGCAACCCGGGGAGCACCGACTTCAACCTCTGCGCCATATTCACGCTTCATGCGTTCTATATAAACTTCGAGGTGCAGCTCACCCATTCCGGAAATAATCGTTTCACTGGTTTCGTGATCCACAAAGGACTTAAACGTTGGATCTTCCTTACAAAATCTATTAAGAGCCTTGGACATATTCTCCTGTGCTTTATTATCCACAGGAGTAATAGCTAAAGAGATAACCGGTGCAGGGACATGCATGGAACTCATGGACCAATTAATAGTATTATCACAGAACGTATCACCGGAGGCGCAGTCTACACCAAAAAGAGCGATGATATCGCCGGATCCGGCTTCTTCAATTTCTTCCATTTCGTTTGAATGCATACGGACAAGACGACCGACCTTCACCTTCTTACCGGTCCTGGTGTTGAAAATAAAATCTCCTTTTTTCAGCATCCCCTGGTAGGTACGTACATAGGTCAGCTGGCCATAACGACCATCCTCCAGTTTAAATGCCAAGGCAACCAGCGGATCCTCCGGATCATTGGAGACCTTGTTTTCTTCCTCATCATTATCCAGATCAAGGGCAATATTCTCTACATCTGTAGGACAGGGCAGGTACGACTGCACAGCATCAAGCAGGGGTTGCACACCTTTATTCTTATATGCAGAACCTATCATGACCGGCGCAAACTCAAGGGCTAAAGTTCCCCGGCGGATGGCCTCGTGAACCATCTCGTCAGTAATTTCCGTCTCCTCAAGCATTGCTTCCATGAGCTCATCAGAAAACATGGACACAGCATCAAGCAACTCCTCACGTTTCTCGTCTGCCTCGTCACGCAGTGCATCCGGAATGTCCTCGTAACGAACCGTATCTCCCTGTTCACCATCAAAATAGACGGCTTTCATGGAAACAAGGTCAACCATTCCTTCAAGATCGTTTTCAAGACCGATTGGCAACTGGATCATAACAGCATTGAGATTCAATTTATCGCGCAGCTGCTCAACAACACGGGCAGGATTGGCACCAGTCCGATCGCATTTATTGATAAAGGCAATCCGTGGAACATTATACCGGGTCATCTGACGATCAACGGTGATGGACTGTGATTGTACCCCGCCCACGGAACAAAGAATCAAAACCGCACCGTCAAGCACCCGGAGGGCGCGTTCAACTTCAACGGTGAAGTCAACATGACCGGGGGTGTCAATGATATTAATATCGGTTCCTTTCCAGTTACAATATGTCGCTGCCGACTGAATAGTAATACCACGTTCCTTTTCAAGTTCCATGGAATCCATGGTCGCGCCGACACCATCTTTTCCACGAACTTCATGAATCGCATGGATTCGATCGGTATAATACAGGATACGCTCTGTAAGAGTGGTCTTGCCGGAATCAATATGAGCACTGATTCCGATATTACGTACTTGGGTCAAATCTTTGTTCATCACTTATTCCTCAGTAACCGCTGCCTGACCGCAGGACAAGGTTTGCGGTCAATGATACATCATCATGCGCCTTCAACAGGCAATGATAAATAAAAAAGGAGTCACAGTAAATTCTGTAACCCCTTGAAACACAGCAGGTGATGACATGCCGTCACCTGCGCATCAAAAAGCTATTCACAATAAAACAGGGAGTTAACAATAACCTGTCCGAAAAGAAAAATTATATACAACAAACATCGCTCATTCGCAAGGGAAAAACAAGCTGAAGCCGCAAAGTT
>JALXCX010000049.1 GCA_026990725.1 Desulfobulbaceae bacterium | reverse complement strand
CTCTTGCCGTGTGCATGGCAGCAGAAAGGGCTGTCGGTTCTGCTGTGACAGAGTTAATCGTTACTGTTTTGTTATATTTTCGCAAAAGTTCGGGCTGTGCCAGTACGTGTGCGGAGATAAACAATGGAACCTGAACGGCATTCTGAATCGTTTCTACAGCCCAAGCTGTTTGTTTCCTGGTTTTTCGGGATGTTCCCAGGTTGAGGTCCAGAGCTGTTGCGCCTGCCTGTACCTGGGAAGCCGCCATGGCCGCAAGACTGTTGCCGTCACGATTCTCTACAGCTTGGATGAACCCTGGGTTCATAATATGCATGTCCTGGCCAATTATTGTTATCGGGCAGTCTTTTTGGGGCAGATCTGTCATTCCTGTTTGAGTATTCATCGTTTTTCCTCGATATTCCATGATTAAAAATAGAAAAAAATATAAGTCCTGGCTGGCTCCTGATTTGCCATGACATTGCTTCGGACATTTATAGTCCGTTATGGGGGGGCAATTGGATCCGGCCCTGCCAATTAGAGCAAATTATTACAGAAAATCCTTTTCAGAAGGCAGAATCAGGGTGCTGGAAGAAAAACAATCAGGTGGGGACAAAATGGTGCTGAGTTCGACATACCTTTCTCCTTTCCTCGAAGGGGGTAGAATTTTATGGTGGTTATTGGCAGGTGTTCGGACTTGTGGACAGTGAATGCAGCACATTCAGCCTACTGACCGTCGCTTCCCATACAGTGAATGTACAGTGCTTTTCCTCTTCAGGAGACGGTGATCGTTTCCACTTACCGCTGCGGGACAGTTCCGGATTCTCACCGGATTCCCTATTCTCTGTATTGAAACTGTTAAGTTCAAAAACAAAAAACTGTGTTTCTTGTGAAACGTACCAATAACTAATTTATTCAAAGCACTATATATAGTGCTTTGAATATAGTCAAATACTAAATACGTCGTTTTATCGGTTTTGTCAAAAACCTCTTCCCCTGAGTTTTCATCATGAATTGATGGACAGGGAAAGAGGCGGGAGGGCATTTTGCTGAAATGCGTTAAGAAACTGGAGCCGTTACCATGGCAGCAACTGACGAAGCAGTTGGCGGGCTGCAGGTGGAAAAGGGGCAAAACCATTGAACTGATCTTCATCAGGCCAGAACCTGTTGCGCTGGCGTTTTGGGGGTTGCTGCCTGTAACAGGCCATTATACCCCGGCGGCAGAGTGTTTTTTTCCACTCATATTTAATGAATTCTTTTTTAAATGGCCGGTGGCGGGCGACGAAATTGACTTCATGCGATGGAGACCAGGTACCTTCACCAAAACCGGTTCCCGGACCATTTTGCCGCTGACGTTTCATTGTGCTGCCGGACCTGCCAAAAGATTTGTCAAACTCAGGACGCGGTTTTTGCCATTTTTCTGGAAAAGCGGCAACGGCGATCACGCCCATGGCACTGTGGTCACCCCAGGCTTGGGCATAAGAATCCTGGGCTCTGGTAAAAAAGAATCTGTTCTCTCTGTTTTTACTGGTGCGCCAGCCTGTATACTCTGCCGTCTCCCAGGGACCCAGCACATACATGGCCTCATTATGTTTAAGATCAGATCGTTTTCCGGTGATGATGTTGCGGCCATCCACCGCTATGACCAGGCCCACACGTCTCTTGTTAGTATTCCGGACACGGATGCGGTAACGTTCGTTTTTTTGGGCTTCGATATAACTGCGCTCCCATTGACCGGATGAGTCCACAGGATATTCCCGAAGGCTGCCCCGATGATCAGATATGACTTCAACTACAACGTCATTCTGGTTAAATTCATTTCCGTGGGCCGGAAGAACGGCAATAAGTACCAATGCGGCAACAGTGAAGAAGAATGATTTCAGCGTGTACATTTTGACCTCCTTTTCAGTCCGGCCGGTTTGACCCGGCCAGACATTTTACGGTTGGAACGGTGTTTTCTGGCTAACAGCCTTCGATGGCTTTTTTTCGGGCTGTTTTTACTTTTACTGCATCACCAACAACTATTTTTCCTGCTGTGGTTCCACAGTCAAGGGTAACTACGTTATCCTTGATTTCAGTCACCTTGCATTTAGCCGTGGCAGCAAATGCTCCACCTGCTGACAGGCTAAACATGGTGACGGACAAAAGAAGTGCCATTGTCGTTTTCATGTGTTTTTCCTCCTGGAAATTTTTTTTAAAGGGGCTTGCAGTTGCAGGCTGCAACAGAAGCTTTCCTTCTCTTGTCTGCAACTCTAGATCAGGTGGTGCGGAAGAAGAAGACGACATGGGGTAAAACAGGGGTATGTCTGACCCTATGTCGGGTCATCATGCAAGGAAAAACAGTGAGATGTGGTGGGTGGTTCTGTTTTTTTGCCGCAAGGTTTTTTTGAGGATTTGCTTTGTCAGAAGACTTTAAAAAAAACTGTCTCACCCAAATCGGTCGGTGTTCGTGTACGAATTCCACGGTTTGTTGGTTTTTTTGATAGCACAACGTGGTGTTCTCGTTCATGCGCTCTGAAATGTTTTTCAGTTGCTCCTCTGTAAAAACCTGATAGAAT
>JALXCX010000048.1 GCA_026990725.1 Desulfobulbaceae bacterium | reverse complement strand
TTAACCAGGGAAGATAAGTGAGCGATAAGAATAAGTCGTCCTATGGGGCGGAGCAGATCAAGGTCCTGGATGGACTTGAGGCGGTGCGTAAGCGCCCGGCCATGTATATTGGAAATACGGCTGAAGAGGGGTTACATCACCTCATTTATGAAGTGGTTGACAACTCTATTGACGAGGCACTGGCAGGTCACTGTGATCGCATTAAGGTGGTTCTCCACGAGAATGGTTCTGTCTCGGTTGAAGATAATGGGCGTGGTATTCCTGTAGATAAACACCCCACCGAGGACATGACAGCTCTTGAGTTGGTTATGACCACTTTGCATGCGGGGGGTAAATTTGATCATTCCTCCTATAAAGTTTCAGGTGGTCTGCATGGTGTTGGTGTCTCTGTTGTTAATGCACTGAGTGTAGAGGCTTCAGCGGAGATCCGCCGTAATGGGAATGTGTATAAACAAGCCTACGCGTTCGGCCAGAAAACCGGTGAACTTGAAGTTATCGGTAGTAGTGATAAAACAGGAACCAAGATTGTTTTTTTGCCTGACGCATCAATTTTTAAAGAAACCACGACCTTTAAATACGATATAGTCAAAAACAGATTAAGGGAGCTTGCCTTTCTAAACCGGGGTGTTCGCATTTATCTCAAAGATGAACGCAGTGGCGCAGAAGATAAATTCCACTATGAAGGCGGTATCGTCTCCTATGTGGAGTATCTAAATCGCAAACGCACAGCGGTTCACCCTGAGCCTATCTTTATTGAAGGTGAAAGAGATCAGGTACAGGTGGAACTGTCGTTTCAGTATTTTGATGGTTATTCAGAGCGGTTGTTTTCTTTTGTTAACAACATCAACACCCGTGAGGGTGGCTCCCATGTTGCCGGTTTCAGAGCTGCCTTGACAAAATGTATTAACAAGTACGCAACAGATGATGTGGTCCCGAAGAACCTGAAAGCCAAGATGGGGGGTGATGATGTACGGGAGGGGCTGACGGCTGTTGTTTCTGTGCGTGTTCCCAACCCGCAGTTTGAAGGACAGACAAAGACAAAACTTGGTAATTCGGAAGTAAAAGCAATAGTTTCCTCCATCTGTAACGAAAAACTTGGGATTTATCTGGAACAGAACCCTCAGGTGGCCAAGCGAATTTTGAGCAAGGCTGTCGAAGCTGCCCGGGCCCGTGATGCAGCCCGGAGGGCGCGTGAGCTTTCCCGAAAAAAAGGCGGCCTGTCGGTGATGATGGCAGGGAAGCTTGCTGAGTGTCAGTCAAAAAACCCGGAAGAGCGTGAAATTTTCATCGTGGAGGGAGATTCTGCGGGTGGTTCGGCTAAACAGGGGCGTGATCGTTCCGTGCAGGCTATTTTACCCCTGCGCGGGAAGATTATGAATGTAGAGAAGGCTCGTTTTGATAAAATTCTTGGTTCTGAAGAGATCAAACAGTTGATTGCCTCTCTTGGTACGGGGATTGGCCGGGAAGAATTTGACGAGGAAAAATTACGTTATCATAAAATCATTATAATGACAGATGCTGACGTTGACGGAGCCCATATTCGCACCCTGTTGCTCACTTTTTTTTACCGCCAGATGCTCCCCCTTGTCGAAAAAGGGTACATCTACATTGGCCAACCGCCGTTGTACAGACTTGGGCGAGGTAAGAAAGAACGCTATTTTATCGATGATAATGCCCTCAACGATTACCTCTACGATCAGGCCTCACAGTTTATCCGGATTTGCAAGGAGAATGGTGAAAAATTTTCCGGTGAATTTATGGTTGATTTACTCAGAAAGCTGACCTTTTTTGAACAGATAAACAATTTTCTGGAACGGATGAATATTCAGGAAAAACTGGCAGTTTTTCTGCTTGCAAATGAGGTGCACTCGGCAGACCAGTTTCAGGATGAGGCCTTTGTACAGAACCTGGTGAAGAAACTTGAACCACTTGATGCTATCACCGGTAGTATCCGTGTCTGCCGCTGGCGTCCGAGTTGTTTTGAAGTAGACGTTGCTTTCCGTGGTCAGGCGCACACCCGGACAACAGTCGGCCCGAATATTCCGCTCATCCCCGAATATCGCCACGCTATTGATGTTTTTGCAGAAATAAAAGAATACCTTTCCGAGGGTTTCACTATTATCAAAACCTCTTCATCGGGTCAGGAAAAAGAGTTCCAGGCTGCGGACTGGCATGATTTAATCAGGATGGTTCGTGAGGAGACCTTTAAGGGCAGTCATCTGCAACGCTATAAGGGTTTGGGTGAAATGAATCCTGAACAACTCTGGGACACGACCATGAACCCTGCCAACCGAACTCTTCTCCAGGTAAAGATTGAAGACGCAGAGGCGGCGGATGACCTTTTTGTGACCCTCATGGGGGATAAGGTGGAGCCTAGACGGGAGTTTATCCAGAATCATGCCCTGGAAGTCTCAGAGCTTGATGTTTAAAAGTGTGCACAACAGGATAAATCGTTTGAAGTTGCAGTAATATTATGAAGGAATAGAACAACATATGACAACAGAAACAGAAAACAACGGGTCGAAACAGCCCTCA
>JALXCX010000047.1 GCA_026990725.1 Desulfobulbaceae bacterium | reverse complement strand
GGGGATGTGTTCGGCAAGATATATGAATATTTTCTGGGGAAATTTGCCCTGAGTGAAGGACAGAAAGGAGGAGAATTTTTTACCCCCACCTCCGTGGTTCGCTTTCTCGTCGAGGTTATTGAACCCTTTCCCGGCAATACTCCAAAAGATAAAATCAGAACAATTTTTGACCCGGCCTGCGGCTCCGGCGGCATGTTTGTCCAGTCTGCCAATTTTCTGGAAAAGGCCAAACTGTCCCGTGATAAAATCTATGTGGAGGGGCAGGAGTTCATGGGCGAGACCGTGCGGCTGGCAAAGATGAACCTGCTGGTCAACAACCTGCGTGGTGAGATTGCCGAAGTCAACTCCTATGAGACAGACTATTTCAACAGCCTTGGCAAATATGATTTTGTAATGGCCAATCCACCTTTTAACGTCAAGGGGATTAAAGAGAGTACCGTCAATAAAGATCCCCGCTTCACCCATTACGGCCTGCCCAAGCCCAAAGGCGGTAAAAAAGGGCAGGACAAGATTACCGATGCCAATTACCTGTGGATCTCGCTTTTTGCCACCTCATTGAATGATACAGGCCGGGCCGGATTTGTCATGGCCAACTCGGCCTCGGATGGCCGCAACGCCGAATACGAAATCCGCCGCAAGATGGTGGACGACCAGATCGTTGACTGCATGGTGACCATCCCCTCGAATATGTTTTACACCGTGACCCTACCCGCCACTCTCTGGTTTCTGGATAAGGGAAAAAGAGGAACCGAACGTCAAGACAGAATACTTTTTATCGACGCCCGCAATATCTTTCGCCAGCTCGACCGTGCCCATCGGGACTGGAGTGAAGAGCAGATTAAAAACCTGGCTGCCATTGTTCAGCTCTACCGGAGCGAGCATGAACGCTACCATGAACTCATAGCCTCCTACATCACCAACGCCATTGGTGCATTACGAACAATTGAACCTCCCCTTGCTGAATATCGAAAGCTCTACAACCGACTGGCCGAGAATCTCACCCTCTACACCAGAGAGAGTGAGGCCAGGCGCAAACCGGCCCAGGCAAAGAAGCTGGCGGCATCCGGACTGCTCAACCGTTTGGCCGAACTGACCATGCTGGATAAATTTACCCTTCCGGAAATTGAAAATTTGACCGGTTTTGCGCCGACCAGGAGAGATAATGCAAGCCAGCTTGAATTTGCGGCCGGACTGGGCGCAGCAGTGAAGGCGTACTGGGAAATAGCAGCAGAATTACAGGAAAGGCACAAAAAAATACTTACGATCTACAAACAGGCCGGGAAACTGTTACGACTCAAACAGGACAAACGCTGGAGCGAGTTGGGGCTTATCGGTGCGGATTCGACCCTAAATAAAGCATTACGCCAGGTCTGTTTTGAAGATGAAATTCAGGAGATTCGCGGTGTGCTGGACTGGCCCCGCTACTGGTTCGAGAGCATGGACTGGCTGCAGAGCCGGTTTCCCGATGCGAAATATACGGATGTGGTGGGCCTGTGCAAGGCAGCGGAACGGGAGGAGTATGCCGAGGAACAGGATTACTCATTGAATGCCGGACGATATGTCGGCGTGGTGATTGAGGAAGATAATCTAACAGAAGATGAGTTCAGGCATAAAATCAAGAGTCTCAAAGATACATATGATGATCTCAGTTCACGATCTCATTCTGTTGAAGCGTCAATATCTGAAACCTTCCTAAGATTATTTCCATGAACATAGAGCAGCTCCGTCTTGGTGACCTTGCAACTTTTCAAAGAGGATTTGATATTACCAAAAAAGAACAAGCTATTGGTGAAGTCCCTGTCATTTCTTCCGGAGGAGTGTCAAGTTTCCACAATATTCATAAAGTGGAAGGTCCTGGGGTTGTGATAGGACGGAAAGGAACGTTAGGAACTGTTTTTTATTCTGAGAAGCCATACTGGCCGCACGATACAACGTTATGGGTAAAAGATTTTAAAAATAATGACCCGTTGTTTATTTACTATTATTTAAAAACGTTACGACTTGAAAGATTTGATGCTGGTGCAGCAAATCCGACATTAAACCGAAATCATATACATAGTTTAAAGGTTTGGGCTCCGATATCTGAAAGTAGAAGTGAGATCGCCAACATCCTCTCCGCCTATGACGAACTCATTGACAACAATAACCAACGCATCAACCTGCTGGAACAGATGGCAGAAGAGATCTACAAGGAGTGGTTTGTCCGTCTTCGCTTTCCCGGCCATGAACAGACCCGCATCGTTGATGGAGTGCCCGAGGGATGGGAAATTGTCAGGATCGAAAATGCCTTCGATATAATTGGTGGTGGTACTCCTTCTACAAAAGAAAAAAGTTATTGGGAAAACGGGACAATTAACTGGGTAACACCAACTGACATAACCGGGGCGCCAGGTTTATTTATTAGCGAGGTGGCCAACAAAATAACAGCGTCAGGGCTATCAGGCTCTTCGGCAAAACTTTTCCCTCCTTACTCGGTTATGATGACAAGCCGGGCAACCATAGGTGCGATAGGTATAAATACTCAACCCACCTGTACAAACC
>JALXCX010000046.1 GCA_026990725.1 Desulfobulbaceae bacterium | reverse complement strand
GAGCCAAGTCTCTGTAATTCCGCGACATGCATAAATCGATTCTCAAAGATTGTCTCGTGGATAATTGAGACGCCTTCCGCCTGAATCATAAGCGCCATGAACTGGGCCTGCAAATCTGTTGGAAACCCTGGATAAGGCATAGTTGTAATATCTACAGCCTTTAAAGGACATCGAGACCCGTCGGCGGCTACCGGACACGAGGCCACAAGAGTATTTTTATTGACTTGAATATCCATGCCGGCTGCCCGCAATTTTTCGACCAGAGACGGTAAATGAGCAGGATTGCAGTTGGCAATGGTGAGCTCACCTCCTGCAGCACCAACAGCAATCAAATACGTACCTGCTTCAATGCGATCTGGAATTATAGTTGCCTCAGCTGGCTGCAGGGTTTCAACACCTGTCACTGTCAGCACGTCAGTGTCTTTGCCTTCTATCCTGGCCCCCATAATGTTGAGCATATCAACAAGGTTGCCAATCTCAGGTTCCTTGGCCGCATTCTTTATAACAGTCTTACCCTGCGCCTTCACCGAGGCCATAAGAACATTTTCGGTTCCGGTTACTGAAGGAATATCAAAATAAACAATACCTCCGGCCAGTGGTTCCACGGCTCGGGCCTCGACATAGCCGCTCGTCAGGATTGTTTGCACACCAAGCTGTTCAAACCCGCGCAAATGCATGTTTATCGGCCTGGCACCAATGGCACAACCACCCGGCAGAGAAACACGGGCATATCCGGCACGGGCAAGCAAAGGGCCCAGGACAAGTACAGAGGCACGCATTGTCTTCACCAGCTCATACGGGGCTTCGGCGCCGGTCAGTCCTGAGGTGTCAATTTCTACACTCCCCCCGGTTCGTTCCCAGACAGCACCAAGTGTTTGCAACACTTTCAACATGGTCCGTGTGTCACGTAAATCAGGAACATTGTGCAAGATGTGTTTACCAGGGGTAAGCAGAGTGGCGGCAATCAAGGGAAGCGCTGCATTTTTTGCACCGCTTACAGTCACAGTCCCGTGCAGTGGACGAGTGCCATTAATACGAATCTTATCCATTATTCTTCCTGAGGAATTAATTATCCATTAAACTTTGCCTGTAAAACCCGAGGATTTCCAGCCCAGTCTTTTACAACCCGAACCTGTTCATAGCGGCCAGAGGAACGAAATACTCCAAGAACCGTTTCCTCAAGATCAGCCCCTATTTCTACAAAAAGCCACCCTCCGCGATGAAGATGACTAGACGCCTGAGTGCAAATTTTACCAATTATATCCATGCCGGATACCCCGCCGGAAAGAGCAAGTTTCGGCTCCCAATCCCGCACCTCCGGTTCAAGACCGGAAATATCATATAGTTTTATATAAGGCGGGTTACAGACAATAATATCAAACATACTATTTCTGTTTAAACCTGATAAAAGGTCTGAACAGAGAAGGTTAATTCGTTGATCCACCCGGTGAAAATTAATATTTTTTCCGGCAACAGCCAGCGCTTTTGAGGAACAATCAACAGCAAGGATGGAGGCCGTACAGAATTCACGGGCAAGGACAACGGCAATGATACCGCTACCCGTGCACAAATCCAGGATTCTTTGAGGGGAAAAACCCTCTTCACGACCAGTCACCGACAGTACATGCTCAAGTAAAAACTCAGTTTCCGGTCGAGGGATGAGCACATCCGGGGTCACAGAAAAATCAAGGGACCAGAATTCACAGGAACCAAGAATATACTGTAAAGGTTCACGCCGGCAGCGACGATCAAGAAAATCACGATATTTTTTTTCTATAGTCTCGTCTATTTGCTGATCTAAACTAAGGTATAATCCGCTTCTTGTTTTGCCGAGGCAATCCCGCAACAGTAATTCTGCTTCAAGAGTACTGGATTCTACACCCGAATCAGCAAGTGTTACTGCTGCAGATTTCAACAACTGTTGCACCCGCATAACAAAAAATAAAGGAATGAGCCAAAAGAGATCGAGGTTTTACTTCAATTCTCTTAAAGCCTCTGTTTGATAATGGGTGATTAACGGAAGAATAATTTCATCCAAAGCCCCATCAAGAATCTGATCGAGTTTATACACTGTCAGATTGATCCGGTGATCCGTGATCCTGCCCTGAGGAAAATTATACGTGCGGATTCGTTCGCTGCGATCCCCGGAACCGACCTGACTTTTCCGATCCTCAGAAATTTTATCGTGCCGTTCCTGCTCAAGACGATCAAGAAGCCTTGCCCGCATGACCTGTGTTGCCTTGGCTTTGTTCTTATGTTGTGATTTTTCATCCTGACAGGTAACGACAATACCAGTAGGCAGATGAGTGACCCGAACTGCTGAATCAGTGGTGTTTACAGACTGACCACCAGGACCGGACGAGCGATAGACATCATATTTTAACTCGTTCGGGTCTATATGCATGTCCACTTCTTCGGCCTCAGGGATAATGGCCACTGTAACAGCTGAGGTGTGAATGCGCCCCTGCGTTTCTGTCTCAGGAACTCGTTGCACCCGATGAACACCTGATTCATATTTCAATCTGGAATAAACCCGTTCACCGGAAATCAAAGCTATCA
>JALXCX010000045.1 GCA_026990725.1 Desulfobulbaceae bacterium | reverse complement strand
CGTTCTTTGACCCGGTCCCCAAGCAGCCACGCATTAAAATCTTCTTCTTTGTCTGCAAGATAGGTTCTGATAGTCCCATCCAGTGTCTCCATATCCACAAAGCCCCGGGCCATGGCACCCATTGGCCCAAGAGTGTCCAAAAAATTATCAACGCCATCTTTAACCGCCTGAACAACCTTATCAAAGACCGCTGGTTCTTCCAGCATGATCATGAGTTGCCGCAACACCTGAGGCGTCTGAGCTGCTATGGAATCGCAGATAATCTCGACTAACGCAGCAGGAAGAAGATCTGCCAGTGTTTTTCCTTGTACTGCAGCGTTGACAAGGCTTTTTTCGATATATGCCGCCAATTGATCTACTGCCTGAGGACTTGAGAGCAGATTCGCGACAAAGGTATCAAACACTTTGTACAAAGAGTCTCTCCCGCTACTGGAAAGCACTGATTCCAGATCTTTTTCCCCTAACCTTGCAAGTTGTTCATTCAGGGCAATGGCAGCCGTATCAGCAAAATCCTCTGAAAGAATATATTCATGTAGTCCCTGCCGCATCTGATATTTCAGTGTTCTGATTCCAATTTTCACATAAGAACGAAAACGTTTGGGGACAACCGAAATAATCGGCCCCAGATCTTTTGCCAGAAGATCGTGTACGCTGGAGTCAACGATCAGATGCAGATGATCCTGAAAACGCTCCTCAGAAAGAGCAGCGCCAATATCGCTTGCGGTCAGGAGATGCTCTCCAACCATTTCTCCCATATTTACAGCAAGATCGTGTCGCTTCGAGGGGATAACCCCCGGAGTCATGGGTACCCGAAAACCTAAAATATGCCAGGGCTTAAGCGGCCTGAACAACATTTTAATGGCCACCTTATTTGTGAGATAACCAATAAACGCACCAAGCAGAGGAGGTGCGGCGTAGTGTAACAAGACAGTTTGCATAGATTATTAATGATTAGTTTTATAAGTAATGAATAATACAGAATAATACAAAAATACAAAAAATCAGAAAAGTTCAAGGAATTCGCAAGGACTGTTCACCAGCCGAGCGGCACCACTTTGTTCAAGCTCTGCCGCGGCTCTAAAACCCCAGAGGGCACCCACAGGATACATGCCGGCCCGAACAGCAGTCTGCATGTCTGTAGCAGTATCACCAAGATACGCGATTTCAGCAGGCTCAAGCCGCAATAATGCTGCGATTTCGACGGCCCCGGCCGGATCCGGTTTTTTAGGCACCCCGGACCGGGCTCCAAAAAGCGGCTCAAACTGGTTGTCCGGAAAAAATTCTGCTACGCACATACGGGTGAATTCATCCGGTTTATTGGAGAGAATGGCCAACCTGATGCCAGCCGTTTCAAGCTGGTTGAGCATTTCAGAAATACCGTCATACGGTCCACTTGTTGCCTTCCAGTTTTGGCTGTACACCGCTTTAAATTCACCAGCCAGTTTTTTTATAATCTGTTCGGTTCTCTGCTCTTCGGGCAGAATACGCTCAATTAGCACCTGCAACCCCTCACCCACAAAATATCGATATTTATCAACAGGATGGCCGGGCATACTGTTTTCGGTCAGAACAGTATTGGCTGAAACAGCAAGATCCTGCAAAGTATCCAGAAGGGTTCCATCAAGATCAAAGAGAGCAGCTTTAAACGACATAAAAACTCCAGCAGGGATTTAACGATTGCAAAAAGATAAGGCACAACCTTGCATCCGTCCACTATTTTTCGTTCCCCGGTCCCTCATTTCACCTGGAGCAGACAAATTTCCCTTCCTTCCCTGCTACAAATATATCAGAATGTTTGTTTGACTTGGAAATCACTACAGTTTCGTGTATAAATACTAAGCATTATGCGAATAAATTTTACAGTGAGACCTGACTGATGACAAAAGTTATTGCCCTTGCCGGGAAGGGAGGAACAGGAAAGACAACCACCTCGGCCCTGTTGATCAAATATCTGCTCAACCAGGGCATGACGCCTGTTCTTGCCGTAGATGCCGATGCCAATGCCAATTTAAACGAGCTGCTTGATCTGGATGTCAACGTGACCCTTGGAGAAATTCGCAAGGAACTGAAAGGGGATATCCCACAGGGAATGAGCCGCGATCAGTACATGGAGATGAAAATCCACCAGTCTCTGATTGAGGAAACAGGCTTTGACCTGATGGTTATGGGCCAGCCGGACGGACCGGGCTGCTACTGTGCGGCCAACCAGTACCTGGCCATGACCATGGACAAGCTGGCAGAAAACTACAAGTATATTATTGTCGACAACGAAGCCGGCATGGAGCACTTAAGCCGTATGAATCTGCGCAGCATTGATTACCTGCTTATCGTTTCCGATCCTTCGGCTCGAGGCATTATGACGGCACGACGTATTGCTGATATTACCGGCCCCTTGCAACTCGAAATAAAAAATCAATACCTGCTGGTCAATCGGGCTCCCTCCCCTGTGCCCCCTGCTCTCCAGAAAAAAATTGACGAAGCAGTTGGTGATGCGGATATGAATCTGGCAGGAATCATATCCTCCAGTGATGACCTGATCGACCAGGAACTCAGCGGTGC
>JALXCX010000044.1 GCA_026990725.1 Desulfobulbaceae bacterium | reverse complement strand
GGCCCAAGACCATTACTCATGGAGTACCTGGATTTATATACAGAAGAGCAGGCGCGCAGACATGAAGTCAAGCCTGGAATCACGGGATGGGCACAGGTTCATGGTCGCAATATGCTCTCATGGCCGGAAAAATTTGCATTGGATGTATGGTACGTTGATCATCAGTCATTTTTATTAGATTTAAAGATTCTTTGTATGACCATTACCCAGGTGTTTAAGCATTCTGAAGTACATCAAAATGGGCATGTAACTATGGAAAAGTTTACTGGTTCAGGAAATGAAAAAGGATAAGCGATTTGATCATTGGGTAGCTCCTGACATTGAAGATGGTGTGCCAACAAAATATCACTGGCTTGTTCAAAATGTGTCCGGGTTCGAATTGGGATACAGGACCGATATTGGTGCATTTACATACATAAATGCAAAAAATGGCGTTGTTTTAGAAGATGAAGTCCAGATTGGTTCCCATTGTTCAATTTATTCAGTCTCAACCATTGATGATAAGGCGGGCAGGGTTATTCTGAAAAAGCAATGCAGGGTTGGGGCGCATTCTGTGGTTATGCCCGGGGTGACAATAGGGGAAAAGTCTGTTATCGGTGCCCATAGTTTTGTTAATTGTGACATTCCCGCTGGTTGTCTGGCCTATGGAGTTCCTGCCAGAATTATAAAGCAGTTATAAGACGAAATTTGGTTTTGATAGATGAACGAACGCATTTTTTTATCTCCTCCGCATATGGGGGATTTGGAACAGGAATTTGTCAATGAGGCCTTTGCCTCCAATTTTATTGCTCCTGTCGGGCCTCAGATAAATGCGTTTGAGGAAGAATTTGCCGCGTTAGTTGGCACAAAATATGCTGCTGCTGTCTCCTCTGGAACAGCAGCATTGCATCTACTCTTGCGTTATGCAGGAGTTACGGCGGGCGATGAAGTGATATGTTCAACTTTTACTTTTGTTGCCAGTGCTAATCCAATTCGGTACCTTGGAGCATCCCCTGTCTTTATAGATTCTGATGCCAAAAGCTGGAATATGGATCCCCGGTTGCTGGTAGCTGAGCTGGATAAGCGGCACCGGGAAGGGCGGCTGCCTAAGGTGGTCGTTCTTGTGCATTTGTATGGACAACCAGCGGACATCGATCCGATCAAACAGGCCTGTGACAAATATAACGTCGCTTTACTCGAAGATGCCGCCGAGGCACTGGGATCTCAATATAAAGGCCAGGCACCTGGAACTTTTGGTCTTGCAGGTTTTTTTTCTTTTAACGGCAACAAAATTATCACCACTTCAGGCGGAGGTATGGTTGTTTCCGATGATGAAGAGCTTATCCAAAAAGTAAAATTTTGGGCAACCCAGGCCAAAAATGATGCAGTGCATTATGAGCATACTGAAATCGGGTATAATTACAGGTTGAGCAATGTTCTTGCGGCTATTGGGCGGGGGCAGCTAAAAGTGTTGCCTGACAGAGTTAGGGAGAAACGGAGAATATTTAGTCATTACCATTCAGCCTTAAAGGATTTGCCTGGTGTGTCGTTTATGCCGGAACCTGATTTTGCACACTCTTCCCGTTGGCTGACATGCCTGACTGTTGATCAGGAGCAGGCGGGAGTGGATCGAGATGCTTTGATTCGGATTCTGGAAAAAAATAATATTGAATCACGTCCAACCTGGAAGCCCATGCATTTACAACCATTGTACAGGGATTGCGAAGTTATTGGCGGAGAAGTTGCAGCAAAACTTTTTCAACAGGGGATTTGCTTACCATCCGGTACGGCAATGTCAAATAATGATCTTTGCTTAATTGTTGATATTATCAAAAAATGTTTAGGTGCATAACCCCCGCAAAAGCTGAGAAATGCGTTTCACCTCCTTCGTAAAGTACGCACCCTTGATTCTATGAATTACCAATGAGCAGCTTGGTGGACCATTATCTGTCTACCCGAAAAGGGAGAAGCCTTGAGGAATCTCCAGAGATATATTTTGGTCCCCAGGTGCGGTAGTTGCTGAATATACCGGCTGTCGAGTTTTTTTGCGTTGAACGAGGGCATGATGCAGTCCTGTCGTTGACTCGGTGCAAAAAAGGTATCGCCAGATGGATTGACAATTCCAGGCCTGCCATACAGGACGGTGTTATACGCATTATACTCGTAGAGCCTGATTTTTAGTTCTTGTCCATGTATGAACAGGGAACAATCGGACTAATCTTTTTTTATTCTATTTTCACATAATGATTATGGACCAAAATCGTATACAGGGTAAAATCTTTTGGGGTGATACTGTTTTTTCTTTCATTCTTGGTCTGATAGTGGTCGCTATTTTGTATCCTGGGTTTATTCTTTTGACTCAGTACCCCATGCAGGGTTTGGGTCATGAACTCCAGGATCCTGTTGCCGGGTATTTGAATTTTATTCCGGGTCTGCGGGTTTTCGTGTATGAGTTTCTGCATAATCATAATATATTGTGGAGCAACCTGCGTGGCTTCGGCCTTCCTCTGCTTGGTCATGATATTCAGGTGGCCCCGCTGTTTCCTTTGACCTGGCTTGCTCTTGTTGTCCCGGAACCGTA
>JALXCX010000043.1 GCA_026990725.1 Desulfobulbaceae bacterium | reverse complement strand
AGAGCGTGCCAATGATCATACCCGGGTGAGTAAGCTTGCGCATGGCGATTCCTGAACCCATCATGACAATAACCAGCAACCAGGTTTTCCAAGAATAAACGGCGCCCAAACATTTATTTTCGGAAAAACCAAGGATCCTCCGGGTATTTTTTGTCGCAGCTTTATCCAGGACAAAAACGGCTTTTGCCGTTCCGGATGCAAGCGCCACCAAAACGAGCCATCCTGAAGTTCCTGCTTCCGCCCAGCCGGCCCCCCTGGTCATCAGAACAGCACCTATAACCGTCCAGATAAATGGTGCGATGAAGAGATGAACAGTTTTGCTGACTCGGGGCGTGAATAACATTGTTTCCTACCGGGTTTTACCAGTCCTCTAAACGGCAATAAGCCCATCCCCCTCATGGGGATGGGCTTATTGAAAGCTGGCTTTTTAAAAAAAGTTAGACTTCAGTGACAGTAATGGCCCCTTCCGGGCAGACTTCAACACAGGTCTCACAGCCAAGACATTCATCCGGTTCAACAGCTTCGGCCTTCCCGTCAACCATTTCATAAACCTGGGCAGGACACGCATTAACACATTCCTCATCCCCTGCACACTTATCTTTATCAACAATGATTTCCCACATGAATAAACCTCCGTAAAAAATAAGTTATAGCTGAAAAGCTTCATTATTCACTCTGATTGTCTCAACAACAGTGAACACTTCCTCTACTGAACCAGCAACTGTTTGTCAAGCGTAAAAATTGGGATATAAGTCCATTTATCAAAGACGTAACCCTCCTGAAACACGAAAAAAACAAACCTTCTTGTTCAAAATATTATAACCGGCGCGGCTGGACCAAACTGGCCGGTAACAACAAACTATGAAAGTTCACAGCGGCAAGGCGATAGATCAGCAGACGGCGGGACCTTCAGATAAAGATCCAAAAGTTTTTATTGACCAGGTAACCAGGAAGAGAATAAAGTAAATTTTTTATGTAGGAAAAACACAGGATCATTCTGATGACTCAAAACAACGACCAGGTAACACCATAATATAACTGGATATAAAACAGAATATAATAAATAAGATTCGACCACTAGGCAGAGAGAACAAGACCTGCCTACAAACTTTTCTGAGATTTAAGAGAACAATGGCAGCAAAAAAGGCGCAACGTCCTCCTGAGCAGGGAGAAAAAGCAATGATCGAGGGAATCCTGGAAGGAAGCCCTGATGCCGTAGGCGTGGCAGTTATCCGTTTTGACTGCGGGTGCCGAAAAATGGCCGCAGTTGATGCCGCGGGTGAACCTGCAAGTAAGATCATTATGTATCGTGATCAGGCCGAGAGTATTTGTCCGCAATGCAAGCAGGATAACGGATCTTACATGCGGGTGATCGAACAGTTTATACATTGGAACCCGCCAGCCCCTGACCTGGCCACACGAAACGACATTTCAACAAAGGTCCTTGGTAGCGTCGACAAGCAAACTAATTAATTTTTTCAAACCTTTTTTGTAACTATTCAGGTATCAGCACAATGCTGGCATAACCTGTGACCTGTAACTGTTCAGATGTGCTCCATGGTGCGGTAAGCAGGCCAACGAACTATAGCCCGTCTATGTGAGGAGGCCTGATCGCCGCACCATGAGGTGCAGCTGAATAGTTACCCTTTTTTATTACTTTATTCTCACGGAGGCCCTGATGGCAGACAAGATTTTTCGAGTTAACATGACAGATCTCACCACATCAACCGAAGATGTTCCTGCCGACTGGATGGGGCTTGGTGGTCGTGGACTCACCTCAACGGTTGTTGCCGCAGAGGTCGAGCCGACCTGCCACCCGCTGGGCAGCAAAAACAAACTTGTTATTGCTCCGGGCATGCTGTCCGGCACGGTTGCCGCTAATTCCGGCCGAATCTCAATTGGCGGCAAAAGCCCGCTTACCGGGACAATAAAAGAAGCAAATTCCGGAGGAACGGCGGCCCAGATGCTGGCAAAACTTGGCTGCAAAGCAATAATTATTGAAGGCATGCCCAAAGGTGAAAGCTGGTATAATCTGCATATAACAACCGAGAGTATTACCTTAAACGAAGAAACCGAACTGATCGGCAAAGGAAACTTTGCTGTAGTCGAAGCGGTCGCCTCCCGAATGGATGACAAGCATGGCTGTATCTCCATCGGGCAGGCTGGTGAGCTGAAACTTTTATCTGCCAATCTTTCCATAAAAGATCCTGATTCCCATGTCCGCTCCTGCGGCCGAGGTGGACTGGGAGCAGTTCTTGGCTCAAAACGAATCAAGTTTATCTCCATCGCCCCCACTGACAGCAAGGTGAAAATTGCAGACCAGGAAGCCTTTACTGCCGCGAACAGAGCCTTTACCAAGGCGCTTGTTGACAACCCTATCAGCCAGGCTCTTGGGCAATACGGTACAAACGTACTGGTCAATATAATTAATGAGTCCGGCGGCCTGCCCACCCGCAATTTTACGTCAGGACAGTTTGAAGGCCACGAAGAAATAAGTGGTGAGACAATGTATGATACCATTGTGGAGCGCAACGGAAAGCCAAAACATAATTGCCATAAGGGATGCGTTATCCAGTGCTCCCAGGTTTATAATGATGCAAAAAGCGATTATAAAACTTCAGGATTTGAATATGAATCCATCTGGGCCATGGGCGCTGACTGCTGTGTTGACAATCTTGATCATATTGCCGAGGCCGATCATCTGATGGATGATATGGGTATTGACTCCATTGAAACTTCTGTTGCCATGGGCGTTGCCATGGAGGCTGGCGTCCTGGACTTTGGCGACGGAGCTGAAGTCTGCCGCATATTGAAAGAAGAAGTCGCAACCGGCAGCCCGCTGGGCCGCATTATCGGCTGCGGCGCTGGAAATGTGGGCCGTACTTTTGGCGTTACCCGGGTACCGGTTGTAAAAAATCAGGCTATTCCCGCTTATGACCCTCGGGCAATCAAGGGAATCGGTATAACCTATGCCACCTCCACGCAGGGTGCCGATCACACCATGGGGTATACCATTGCCACCAACATTCTTGGTGTTGGCGGTTCAGTGGACCCGCTTTCCAGTGAAGGACAGGTAGAACTCTCCCGGAACCTGCAGATTGCAACAGCGGCCATCGATTCAACCGGCATGTGTCTGTTTATTGCCTTTGCAGCACTTGACGACGCAACCTGCCTGCCGGCACTCATAGACATGCTTAACGCCCGTTTCGGCATCAACCTGACAGCTGATGACGTAACTAGTCTTGGCATGAAAATCCTCAAAACAGAGCGGGCCTTTAACCTGGCTGCCGGTTTTACAAACCTGGACGACCGTCTGCCCGAATTTTTCAGCGAGGAACCCATTGCCCCGCATAATGTTGTCTGGGACATTTCCGGAAAAGAAATTGATACATTCTGGGATTTTTAATGGTTGTCACAGTCAAACTGTTTGCCTATTTTCGTGATGGCCGCTTCAAAGAGGCGGCCTCAACTTTTTTAGAGGAAAAAACAACGCCACAAGACGTTATTGAGTCGCTGAAAATCGACATGGAGGATGTTGGCGTAATCATGGTGAACAACCGCCACGCAGCCACCGATTACTGCCTCCAGCAAAACGATGTCCTGGCAATATTTCCTCGCATTGGCGGCGGCTGAGACCTTTTTTTCATGACTGAGGCTGCAAGCATCCGGGACATCTTTACCCGCAACATTGGCACATTTTCCCCGGCTCAACAGGACAGGCTGCTACAAAGTAGAGTGACAATAGTCGGTTGCGGCGGGCTTGGCGGCTTTGTTCTTGAAGAACTTGCCCGGACGGGAATTGGCAGCATCAAGGTCTCTGACCCGGATATTTTTGCCTTTTCCAACTTGAACCGGCAACTCTTTGCCACAAAAAAGACAATTGGTCGCAACAAGACAGCCGCTGCCGCCAAGAGAATCAGCACTCTTCATAACCATACAACCGTGCAGGCTGTGCCAACATCATTTCAGGACAACAGCAACTCCCTCCTGTCTGATACAGATGTGGTTGTAGACTGCCTTGACACGGAAGCCAGCCGTCTTGAACTGGCCGAGTTATGCTGCCATAAAAAACTTCCCCTGGTGCACGGTGCCGTAGCCCAGTGGTATGGACAGGTTGGCGTGCAGAATGTTGGAAGCGATCTTATCCGGCGGCTCTACGGAAGCCTGCAGACACCTGAAAAGACAGTGGTCTCAGTGATTGTCTGCACAGTGGCCACTGTGGCCTCTCTTCAGGTAGCTGAAACATGCAAGCTCCTCTTGGGGATACCTTCCCCTCTTTGTGATAACTGGATGAGCATTGACCTGCAAGAGATGAGTTTCGAAATTACTGGCAAAACAATATAACAACAAAACCAGATCGATATGCAGCAAAATAGAAAGAAATACATTATATCCATAACTTCCAAGGACCGGGTCGGCATCATCCATGATGTTGCCAGTGCAATTTCCTGCATGAATGGGGATCTTGCCGATATGCAGCAGCAGGTTTTACGTGGTTATTTCACCATGATTCTCTATGCATCTTTTCCAGAAGATGCCACGTTGGAAGAGATCCGGAACAAGATCACTGCTGGAACTGATCAGACACCGCTGGAGGTGTTGATTAAAGAAGTTCCAGAGCCGGAATCGACCCTGCCCCTACAGGAAAAAAATCGGTACGTCCTCACAGCAGATGGAGCTGACCGTATTGGTTTTGTGGCGACTGTGACAAAATTCTGCAAAGACAACGGTATAAACATTCTTGATTTGACCACAACTGTTTCTGGCGACAGATATGTGATGATTCTATTTATTGATTTAAGTGACAGTGCCTCCATTGCCGAAGTAAGTGACAAACTCGATCGTTTTGCCGATGAAACCGATCTGAACATGATGCTCCAGCATAATGACATATTTACGGCAACAAACGAGATCAAAATCTTTTAATACTTTTCTTAAACATCTATTAAACCAAACCATGATACGTTCAGACCAGATCCTAAACACTGTGGACATGATTCAAAAAGAAAACCTTGATGTTCGAGCAGTGACCATGGGCATTGATTTACTTGATTGCCGCAGCCGCAATGTCAAAGATACCTGCAGCCGAATTCAGGATAAAATTTGCCTGAAAGCCAAAGAACTGGTCAAAACCTGTAATTTTATCAGCAGAAAATATGGTATTCCGGTTGTCAATAAACGGGTGGCTGTTACCCCGATGGCAAGTGTTGGCGCAGGATACACCCAAGATGAATTCGTCAGCCTTGCTCAAGCACTTGATGCAGCAGCAACCGCTGTTGGCATAGATTTTCTGGGCGGATTCTCAGCAAATGTCGAAAACGGAATGAGCAACGCCGCACGTGAGCTTATTCTGGCCATACCTGAAGCCTTGTCCACAACCGGAAAAGTATGCGGTTCTGTCAATGTAGGGTCTTCTAAATACGGCATCAACATGGACGCCCTGGCAATGCTTGGCAAGACCATAAAGGATCTGGCTGAAAACTCCGGTTCAACAGGTGGCTTTGCCGCTGCCAAGCTGGTGGTTTTCACCAATCAGCCGGAAGCAAACCCTTTTATGGCAGGCGCTATCCACGGTGTGGGACAGCATGAAGTTGTGATAAATGTGGGGGTCTCCGGCCCAGGTGTCGTAGCACGGGCACTTGAAAGAAGACTGGCCAAGGGAGACAACCCCGGCTTACATGATCTGGCTGAAGAGATCAAACAAACAGCTTTTCGGGTCACCCGCTGTGGCGAGTTGATTGGCCGGAGAGTGGCCGTAGAACTTGACGTCCCTTTTGGCATTGTCGATGTCTCTCTTGCGCCAACGCCCAAAGTTGGCGATTCTGTAGGTGAAATTCTAAAAATTCTTGGTGTTGATGATATTGGTGCCCCCGGCTCAACAGCAATTGTAGCCATGCTCAATGATGCCGTAAAAAAAGGAGGCACCTTTGCCAGCCAGAGCGCTGGCGGATTATCCGGAGCCTTTATACCCGTCTGTGAAGACGCAGAACTGGCCCGGGCTGTAAAAAATAATTCCCTGCCGCTGGAAAAACTTGAAGCCATGACAGCAGTCTGCTCTGTAGGGCTTGACATGGTCGCTGTTCCTGGATCTGTTGACGCCACCACCTTATCAGCTGTCATGGCAGATGAAATGGCCATCGGCATGATAAATCACAAAACAACGGCCGCCCGAATTATTCCTGTTCCCGGCAAAGAAGCTGGAGATTTTGTGTCCTTTGGTGGTCTTTTTGGCGAGTCTGCCATTCTTCCGATTCGAAATGTCGGTAAATCCTCAAGGTTTATCGGCTTTGGCGGAAGAATTCCAGCCCCCATCAACAGCCTGAAAAACTAACCCCCATGACCTTCCCCGCCATCATCGGCTTCAGCTCGGCAATGCTCATTCTGGCAGCCTCCCCTGGGCCCGGAGTATTGGCAACTGTTGCCCGCTCCCTGGCTTCGGGATTCAAACAGACCCTGCCCCTTATCTGCGGAATAATTCTTGGCGATATTCTATATCTGCTCTTTGCCGTTTTTGGATTATCCTACATCGCGCAGACCATGGGTGAATTTTTCACTGTTGTCAAACTGCTGGGTGGAGCGTATCTCATTTTCCTTGGCATAAAAATTTGGCAAGCCGAGCCGACTGTAACCCCGCATAAAGCCCCGCAATCGGTCTCCTTGGCAAGAAATTTCTTCAGCGGACTTTTCATCACCTTATCCAATCCAAAGGTTATTATCTTTTACTGTGGTTTTCTGCCGACTTTTGTTAATCTGAGTTCGTTAAGCACGCAAGACGTTCTCCTGATCGCTGTTCTTGTCACCACTGTTCTGGCCTCAGTGCTCTGCGCGTACAGTCTTGCTGCAGGGCGAACCCGTTTATTCTTTACCAATTCAAAAAACTTGAAAAATCTTAACCGGACAGCTGGCTCTGTTCTGGCAATAGCCGGACTCCTCATTGCCACAAAAAAATAAATAACTATTTTTTGTATTTTTGTATTTAGGTATCAACAATGTTGGCATAACCTGTGTCCTGTAACCGTTCAGATGAGCTGCAGCTGAGCAGTTACGAAACTATTTCTTTTATGATCAAAAAAATGTGAAAAATTTTTTCCAACTTATTAGTTCTCAGGAATTTCTGACTCTTTTCAAAGATTTCAACGCCCTTGAGGCCGAAACTCTTGAACTTAAGCACGCCCTGGGGCGAGTCCTGGCCGAAGACGTCCAAGCTCCGGAACAACTCCCGCCCTTTTCCAGATCAACCATGGATGGATTTGCCGTACGCGCCCGGGACACCTTTGGCTGCAGTGATTCCGAACCTGCCCTGTTGCAAATTGTCGGGGAAATCGCCATGGGAAGCAGTGGACAAGACCTGGTTTTACAACCGGGTCAGACCTGCAAAATATGGACTGGTGGAGAACTGGCTGCAAAATCTGATGCTGTGGTCATGATTGAATACTCCCACCAGCTTGATGAGCAAACAGTTGAGTTCTTAAAACCTGTCGCACCCGGGGAGAATGTCATTCTTGCTGGAGATGACACCAAACCCGGACAAAAAATTCTTGCCAAGGGCAGACAGCTCAGGCCCCAGGATCTTGGCGTTCTCGCAGGCCTTGGTCTTACCAGCATCAATGTATGCCGCAAACCTGTAGTAGCAATTATATCAACAGGCGACGAACTTGTCCCGCCTGAAAAAAAACCAGGACCCGGCCAGGTACGAGATATAAATTCGACAACCCTTGCAGCGCTCATCAGAGAATGTGGCGCCATTCCGCACCAGGTTGGGATAATTCCTGATAACCTTGAGGCAATGCTGACGGCCTGTACCAAGGCGGTTGCCGATTCTGACATGGTACTGCTCTCCGGTGGCAGCTCTGTTGGCAAACGAGATTTTACCCTCAAAGTATTTGAAAAATTACAAGACACAACCCTTCTTGCCCATGGTGTTGCCATACGCCCGGGCAAGCCAACATTACTTGCCAAAACAAAGAATAAAGCATTATTTGGCCTGCCCGGTCATGTTGCCTCGGCCATGGTGGTTTTTTATCTTTTTGTTCGCCCTCTGTTACTGCAGCTTGCCGGACAAACAAAAAATCGTGAGCTGTTATGTATTGAGGCCGTCACCGGCGAACAAATCCCCTCTGCGATTGGCCGGGAAGAATATGTCCGTGTACGTCTTGACTGGCCCGAAAAAACAACAACGCCGGTCGCCTCACCAGTGTACGGAAAATCCGGTCTGCTCTCCCCGCTTGTCAGGGCTGATGGATTACTTGTTATTGACCGAGACTGTGAAGGCATGGACCAGGGCGAGACCGGCAGGGTTCTTCTTTTTCCGGGAAGATCTTAAATGAGTGTCTAAAAGAGAACAGGCCATGGAAAAAAGGTATTCTTCTTCTGGCCACAGGAATTTCCGGTTAAGACGTGCGTACTCCTGCTTTCCGTGCCATCTGACCCACGCAACAAGATGATCCATGTGTCAGGCCTGAGCCACATTCGCAAAGCATGTGGCATTGCTTGTCAACTCTGCTTTTTCCTGGCAAGCCCTGATAGCTTATTTGATGAACGAGTCCAAAACCAGGTGTCGCGGATTTGATTGATCAGCAGGCTCAACCATGCGCCACCAGTAAATAAATAACCAGCAGAAAGATAGCGAC
>JALXCX010000042.1 GCA_026990725.1 Desulfobulbaceae bacterium | reverse complement strand
TCTTTGAGATCGAATGAAAAAAAGAATGTTTTGGGCAAATTTTATCCTAAAACTTTTTGCAATTCATTCTGTTTGAGCTGGCTGTCAAAAATAAGATGAATCAGATAGTCGTTAAGATCCTGATTAAACGGATGAACCGCGAGAACAAGCCCTTGAACGGTGAGCGGGGGCTCGTCGCCGCCTATGGGGATGTCAACCCGCATAGTTTTATCCTGAAACAGCCGTCCTCTGTCCTTTTTGGTTACCCTGATGCGCAAAGCCATTCCACCGGTAGAAATGTTAAAGAGTTCACCTGAGAATTCACTGCCGATTTCTTTGTCGTCGTCGTCAAGCATTTGTGCGTGAACTTTTCGTGAAAGCTGATATCTCTCATATTTTCTACGGCTGAGGCCTTTTTTGTTCAACAGGTTATACACATCGTTGGAACGATTGTAAAATTCCTGAAGTTTTTCTTTGAGCCCGGGAAATTCGTTATGCCAGCGATTAAAACTGGAACGCCTGAGAAGAGATACCCGGCTGGGGGTTAAAGCGCGCAGGCCGACAGTCCATATTGAGGACTGGAAAAAGTTTTCACCGGCAATTTCACCACAGGTCAGGCTTTTGACAAATATTTCGTGCTGGCCCTGTTTGTAAAAAACTTTTATACTCCCGTGGTTGATAAAAATTAATTTGTCGTTATTGCTGCCCTGTCTGACAAGAAGTTCATCCGGTTGTAATGACTGGTTTTCCAGCTCATGGTAAATTGCGCCAAATTCGGCATTGGAAAGTGTCTTTCGCATTTCTTTCCAGATATCGAGAAATCCTCTGCCGGTGAATTCGCCCTGAACCTGCTCAATAAGCTCTCCAGAGCGGATAATGGCATTTAAGGCGGTGGGAGCTATTTCATAGTAGCGTTCACGCAGTCGTTCTGCGTTTTGGATGTCACCAGTTGCCGCACATTCTCCTATAAGCTCATAGAGTTGTCGAACCGCTTTTTTCTTGTCGCCAGACATGGCCAGCCGAATTATTGCCGCCTCTTTTGTTGACACATGGTCAGCGGCAAGAGACAAGCCCATGACTTTTTTTACTTTGGTCTGATGAATTTGTTTGTTGCCCTTGCCAATCCGGGAAACGGCTTTTTTGGCAGCCATAAGCGGGAGGTTGTCCTCGATATCCTCCTGGGTCATTGCAGGTCGGGTATTTTGGGCAATGAATTTTTTGAGAATTGGCAGAGCTTTAACAGACCCGATTTTGGCCAAGGCATCACAGATGGCAATTTGAAGTTCTTCTCCGTGTCTGTTCTGGTAAATTGAGTTTACTTCAAGCATGTCAGCCAAGGGAACAACCAGGCTATCTCCTGGAATATCACCAAGCAAAGAGATTACATGTCCTGTCAGTTGAGGGGGGACCGAGTGGAGGGCCTTAAGGAGAAAACTTTTTCGATTGCTGCCGCCGATTATTGCTGCTGCGCTGAGCACCTCCTGTTTTACTCGGATATTCTCGTGTTCAAGAAACGGGGCAACCTCTTCAAAACAATCCTGATTTCCTGTTTTTCCCAACAACCTGATGATGTTTCTTGTCACGTACCACGGGTTTGTCTGCTGCAAAATACGGCGCAGGGCTGCTTCCATGGGCTCTCCGATTTCTTCAGCCAGTTTGAGAAGCTTCAGACGATCAGATTTATTCTCTCCCTGGCCAAGAGAGTCCATAAGGAAATCAGCGGCATGGACGCCAAAGGCGATCAGGAGTCTGCTGGCTTCGTCCTGTTTTTCATCGCCATGGAGGTATTCTTCAAGCAGTTTATCTAAAACAGGACGCAGGGCCAGTTCCTTAACAGCTAATCCGGCGAGTTCGCAAAAGTTTTTATTTGCGGAGGCAAGTGTTACCGGCCCGTTAATAATAATTAAAATAATACGGGCGGCGCTGTACTGATCACTGCGAATATGGTGGGCCGCTAGTTTGGTCAAAGAATGTATACACTGGCTGACTATTTCGCTGTTATCCTCGATGATATGGAGTGTCTGCTGCGTTGCGGGCAGAAGTCTGTCCATGAGCATCCATTTTTCATGGGCAACGAGTACGTTCAGCACGCCAGCCAGGGCAATGGCTGCGTTGTCACGAAGGTTATCATCCTCTCCCTGGAGGATGGCGACCAGCGGCCCCATCAGGATGTCGACCTCCTGGTCGTTCTTTTTCTCGAGTAATTTGTCGATTGTTCTGGGAAAGGCCTGAACAACAGCAGCATGTTTAAAAACAGAATGATCCCCGTCTTTTAATCTATCCAGAAAGGTATTGATCAAGTCTGATGAAAATGTTGACTGCTGGCTGTGGGGTTCCCCTGGTTGGGCTGGTGTCATGGGCATAATATCGCTCTTATCTCAACGTGATCCCTTTTGGAAGAGCACTGTTTTAATGGTTCTGAAAATGACGAGCATATCCATAAATATTGACTGATTTTTGATATAATAGAGGTCATATTCCAGTTTCCTCAAGGCATCTTCTTCAGAGGCTCCATACGGATAACAGACCTGGGCCCAACCGCTGATACCCGGTTTGACAGAATGGCGCAGTGAATAGTAAGGGATGGACTCTGTGAGCTGGTCAACAAAAACAGGTCGTTCCGGACGCGGACCAACAAAACTCATCTCTCCCTTAAGCACATTCCACATCTGAGGGATTTCATCAATACGGACCTTACGGATAAAACCGCCTATCTTCGTCACACGTGTATCGTTTGGCCTTGCCCAGACAGCACCGTTTTTTTCGGCATCGTCGCGCATGGAACGAAATTTTATGACATCAAAAGGCACCCCTCGTTCGCCTATGCGCTCCTGAAGGTAAAAAACCGGGCCGGGGGATTCACGTTTAATCAAAAAAGTTGTGGGCAGTGTGATTGGCAGGGAGATGAGAAGGCCAAAAAGAGAGAGACAGACATCCAGCGTTCTTTTTAAATAGTATGAAAGGCGGGTGCTTTGAAAACCATCAGAGAAAATAAGCCAGGCTGGATTGACATTTTTTACCAGAATTTTGCCGGTAATGGATTCATAAAAAGAGATTCCGTCCTGTATGCTGGTTCCGTGTAACTTGCACTGGAGAAGATCAGCAATGGGCATGGTGCCTCTTCTGTCATCAAGGGCAACAATTATTTGATCAGCACCAAAGCGCCTGCAGGCGTCATCAAGTGAGCTGGACAGAGGTAGTACGGGTGTCTTCTGTGTGTCTTGAGCAGGTTCAGATTCGCCAAAGAATGCAGCAATCCTGTAGCCAGAGTTTTGGTCCTGTTCGATTATTTCTGTGATCTCCCCAGCCATTTTTCCTGTCCCGATAATGAGAAGAGGGACGGCGAAAAGTTTCTTTTTTAGGATGACATAGTAAAGAAGACGCCAGGTTAATATGGCAATACAGAAGGCGACATAACTGTAGAAAAAGACACTGGATGAAATGCCGATTTTTGGAAAAATATAGTAGACCCCGGCAAGCATTATGCAACCTATGCCAAGAGCCTGCAACATGCGGGTTGCCGTGTCCATAAAGCTTCGAATCCTGCTCAGGTCATAGAGATCAAAAAAATAGAGAGAAAGTTGGAAGACGAGAGTGACCAGGATTGCCTTTACGGAGGTAACAAACAGTAAACTATGGAGAGAATTGAAGCCGTAAAAGAAAAAATATACAATCTTAATGGCAAAAAAAATGAGCGTACCTTCTCCCAGAACAAAGAGAAGGTTTCGTACCGGATAGTATTTCTTCAGAATATAGGGCATAACAATGTATCAGCAAACAGAGTTGGAGAATAATGAAGACATTATAGTGTAGCAGTAGAATAGATTTTGTGTACCGAACTACTGCTGCAACTCTTGGGGTAAAATAACAAAAATATTGCTTTTGTCTTTTCAGTATTTTTTGTTTTAACCTTCGTGCAGAATACTTGATCACGTAAATAGTAATTTTTGGAGAGCTGAAAAACAATACACCAGATATTTTAGTATAGGCAAAGTACACGATAAAACAAAACAAAAAAAAGGCACCAACATGGATTATTAGCATGATGCTCTGGGGATTGTCAAGTTGAGTCAGGAGGCTCCTTATTGAGGAGTTATGACATTGTTCTTTAGAAGTATCCTGATGCAGGTGCTAACAGGCAGGCCGATGGCATTGGTGTATGAACCTTCAATTTTGTCGACAAGAAAGCCTCCTCTTGCCTGCAGGCCATAACCGCCTGCCTTATCCATTGGCTCCCCGGTGTCAACATATGCCTGTAAAATATTTTTGGAAAATATGTTGAATTGAACTTTTGTTTTCTGAGAAAAAGTTGTTGAACAGTTTTTTTGCAGACAGATGATTGATACGCCCGTCACAACTTGATGGGTTTTTCCCTGGAGATTCATGAGAGAGAGCAGGGCACTTTCAGGGGTTTTGGGTTTGCCGATAATCCGGTTGTTCACGGTGACGACAGTGTCTGCCCCAAGAACAAAGGCCTGAGGGTGTTGTTTTGCAATGGCTTCAGCCTTTGCATGAGCCATCCGCAGCACAAAGTTAACCGGGGTTTCTTCGCTGTGTGGTGTTTCATCAATATCTGCCGGAAGAACGGTGAAAACAAGGCCAAGCCGGTTTAGGAGACGTTGACGCCGAGGCGAGGATGATGCCAGAATAAGAGGTTTGCAGGTTTTGAACATGGAAACTTTGATTCTTATAGGAAAAAATTATTTTCAAGGCAATAGTTGTTCTTTTGAAAAGTTCTTATAATGAACTTTTTCAAGAAATAAACCACAGGCCGGAGCGGTGGGCCCTGCTTCTTGCCGATTCTTCAGGGTCATAATTGTTTGGAATCGGTGGTGGTCGATGCGACCTGAGCCAACCTGAAAAAGTGTACCGACAATGTTTCGAACCATATGACGCAGGAAACCGTCACCTGTAAAAAAAAAGGAATAACAGTTTTCTGTATCTGGAGTTGCAAGGCATTTGGCCTCATATAATGTCCGTTCGGCTCCTCGTCCTTGTGTCCGGCTTGTATCCCTTGAGCCGATCGCCTCAAAACTGGAGAAATCATGGCTGCCTGTGAGATATTGCAGACATGAAAGGACTCTGGTGATATCAAATGTCTGGGGAACGTGGGTTCGGTAGAGGCGTTCATGGGGTTGTTGAACGCTGCCTGTAAAAAAATCATAGCGATAGGTCTTTCCGGTGGAATCATAGCGCGCATGGAACTCTGCTGGAACCTTTTTTCCCTGCAATACCCTGATATCCTTTGGCAGCATGGAGTTAAGAGCATTTTGAAAGTCTTTTGCTTTCATGCGGGATTTAGTGAGAAAATTGGCTGTCATGCCAAGGGCATGAACTCCAGCATCAGTACGGCCGGCACCGTTTACAGTCACCTGGCTGTCAGTTATAATTCTGATTTTTTCTTCCAGGATACCTTGAATTGTCGAGCCGTTTTTTTGTCGTTGCCACCCACTATACCCGGTGCCGTCATAGGCAAGAAGCAGTCGGATGTTCTTCTTCATTACGGAAAAAACGGACTGCCCATCAGACCACAGGTTTCGGCAAAGCCGTTCATGAGATTCATATTCTGAACTGCCTGTCCCGATGCCCCTTTGGCTATATTATCTATGGCTGAAATAATAATAATTCGGTCGGTTCGCTGGTCGGTTTTAATCCCGATGTCGCAACAGTTACTGCCTCTGACATATTGCGTGGCTGGAAAAGTACCTGCTGGGCAGATACGAACAAAGGGCTCGTCTTTATAAGTATTTTCGTACAAATCCTGTAGGTCTTTGTCGGTTTTTGCTCCCTGTTGGACTGCGTACATACTGCTTAGTATACCGCGTGAGATTGGCAGCAAATGTGGAGTAAACGATATCTCCACAGACGTATTGGCCAGGACAGAGAGCTCCTGCTCAATTTCCGGAATATGCCTGTGGGTTCCTCCCACTTTGTAGGCCCTGAAGCCATCGGTTACCTCACAGAATAACGTGCCTACGTTTGCCCCGCGACCGGCACCTGATGTCCCGGACTTGGAATCAATGATGAGGGTTGCCGGATCAATTATTTTCTTCCGCAGAAGCGGAGCGAGTCCCAGGGTGATGGAAGTGGGGTAACAACCGGGATTGGCGACCAGTCGTGCTTCGGAAATTTGTGTTCTATACAGTTCAGGAAGGCCGTAAACAGCTTCATTGATAAGCTCGGCACTTGAGTGCTCCTGATACCATTTTTCGTAAACAGCGACATCTCTAATTCTAAAATCTGCGCTTAAATCTACAACTTTTTTACCTGCGGCCAGTAGGGGAGGGACAATATCCATGGCTGTTTTATGAGGAACAGCCGTGAAAAAGAAATCTGCCCGTTCTGCAAGTTCATCGGCAGGAAGATTTTCGCAGAGAAGGTCAACCCTTTTTCTTAAACTTGGAAAAACTTCTGATAACGGCTGGCCAGCGTATTTTCGAGAGGTGGCAACAGTCAGTTCAACCTCGGGGTGACTGGAGAGAATTCTGGCAAGTTCCACGCCTGTATAGCCCGATGCCCCGATTATGCCAACTTTAAGCATGAGAAAGTCCTTTTTGAAAAAAGAAAATAAAAAAGGGGAATAACGAAGCCTCGTTATTCCCCTGAAACAAACAGCTAAAGCGTGAATGTCGTCTGTGTCAAATTCCTGCGAATTAACGCTTGGAGAACTGGAAGCGGGCACGCGCACCGCGCTGGCCGTATTTTTTGCGCTCTTTGGCGCGCGAATCACGGGTCAGCAGGCCGGCTTTTTTAAGAGAGTCACGCAGTTCTGGGTTCAGTACCTGAAGCGCTTTGGAAATGCCATGAACCAGTGCGTCTACCTGGGCGGATTTTCCTCCGCCTTTGACGGTGGCCATGACATCAAATTTATCAGTTGTTTCTGTCACGGAAAACGGTCGTTCAACCTTGGGTTCAAAGAATATATTGCCAAAGTATTCTTCAAGAGGTTGTTTGTTGACATTGATTTTACCGCTGCCGGGAGTTATCCAAACCCGGGCGATAGCGGTTTTCCGTTTTCCGGTAGCGTATGTTTTTTCCTGCGCCATGACTGGTCAGCTCCGTTATATATCCAAGGTTTCAGGCTGTTGAGCCTTGTGAGGATGGTCGGCTCCGGCGTAAACTTTCAGTTTCAGTAACTGCGCCCGCCCAAGCTTGTTTTTCGGCAACATGCCCTTTACTGCCATGTAGATCAGATCTTCAGGTGTTTTAGCAAGAACCTCTTTTGCTGTCTGCCCGGAGATGCCACCCATATAACCACTATGCTTATAATAAACTTTATCATCCCATTTCTTGCCGGTCAGGTGAATGCGATCGGCGTTGATGACGATAATAAAATCACCATTGTCCTGAAAATTACAGAACGTAGGCTTATGTTTTCCACGAAGCCTGCGGGCTATTTCTGTGGCAATGCGGCCAAGGACTTTTCCGTCAGCATCAACCACGTACCATTTGCGGTCAATCTTATCTACTGGCGTATAATAAGTTTTCATACATGCGCCTCAAGTATTTAACAAAAAAAGGTTCGAACTGTGTCCGAACCTTGGAGTTTCAGTGGAGCGGGAAACGAGATTCGAACTCGCGACGTCAACCTTGGCAAGGTTGCACTCTACCACTGAGTTATTCCCGCTCAGTTGTTTCCATAAACAGCCGGAGACTTTAACAGGGTTTAGTCATTTGTGTCAATAAAAAATTAACAGGTGTTCAGTAAAAAAATCCGGGCTGAAAATCACCATTTTAGTTACAAGAATGTTGCCAATCTCAACAAGTTGGAATAATATAAACGAAATTTTTAGTAAGATCAAGTGTGTTCAAGTGTTGATAAAATTATTATTTGTTGAATTCAGGGGTTAAAAAATGGTAGATACTCCCACTCGCCGGGGTGAGGTTGCACGCCAAACCAGTGAAACAGAAATCAGGGTCGTCCTTGATCTTGACGGCACCGGAACTGTAGATATCAGTACCGGGGTTGGTTTCATGGATCACATGCTGACATTATTTGCGGTACATGGTTTTTTTGATCTTCTTATCCAGGCAAAAGGGGACACGCACATTGACGACCACCATACTGTCGAAGATATAGGTATTTGCCTTGGTCAGGCCTTTGCTCAGGCTCTTGCGGATAAATCCGGAATTAATCGTTATGGGCATGCTTATGTTCCCATGGATGAAACACTGGCCCGGACATGTGTGGATTTTTCAAATCGTCCGTTTCTACACTATGATGTAAGAATCAGTGATCAGAAAGTTGGCACTTTTGATACTGCTCTGGCTGGAGAGTTTCTCAGGGCGTTGTCCCTGCATGCCGGACTTACCCTGCATGTTGATCTTTTACATGGAGAGAATGCGCATCATATCATTGAAGCCGTGTTCAAGTCGCTTGGGCGCGCCATGAGACAGGCTGTATCACCTCTTGCCGGGCTTGTCGGAACATTGTCTTCAAAAGGCTCCCTGTAAATTTTGATTATTTTTTATTCCTTATTGCTTTATAATATACCTTTTGCCGGAGGAATTCCGTGTTTGTAAAATCATTGGCTCTCACAGCAGGCTTGTTCTGCAGCGTGTTTCTTCTCTCTTCTTGCTCCAGCATGTCCTCTGCTCCGGTTGTCAAAGACCAGGCGCCCGCATTTGCAACAAATTGTCTGGCAGTTTTGCC
>JALXCX010000041.1 GCA_026990725.1 Desulfobulbaceae bacterium | reverse complement strand
CAACTTGCTTACGCAAAGAATAATCCGGCAAAAGTTCAAATCATAAATATCTATCACCAGGATTTTCCTGCATTGAGTGCACGCCTGCGCCACCGTGCTGTAATGCAGAACAGTGTGTTCCCGTTTGTCGATAATTCAGGACGTTTTATTATTCCCTGGGCACCACTTTTTGCCAAGATGTCTCCTGTGCAGAAACATTCTCACAAGCTTTTCAAGTCGCTTAAAGGACATGTTTTATATGTTAAAGATGAAGGGAGTGACTCCATAGCCCTGTTTGGCAATAAGGCGAGAAAATATGAATTTGGTTTTCCGTTCTGTCTGCAGACAAGGGCAAAAAGTTTGGTTCTTTTTGGCAGCCTGGCCAGTAATCATTGTCTGTATACGTCCTTGACAGCTGCCTGCTCAAACCTTGGGCCACGGTTCAATCTGCCGGATCCTCAGGTGCTGGTTAATCTCTATCCCCAGCGTATTCATTCGCAGATTATCCAGAAATTACAGTACCTGCTGGCATTGGGGGCCCGGATTCGCTTTCTGGACAATGATCGGGAGGTGGCAGGATCTATTCTTGCCAATCAGGCCCGGGAGCATTTTTCTCCGGATGATGATCTGGCCTATTTCGAACCGGGCGGTTCAAATCCTTTGACAACACTTTCCCATGTTAATGCCGTTTTTGAACTTAACGAGCAGATCAGGAACAAGACCTCGCCCCTGCGGACACCTCCTGATTACATTTTTGTTCCTCTTGGCTCGGGGGGAACCTGCATGGGGCTGGTTCTTGGCTGTTATCTGCTGGGCTGGAAGACAAAAGTGGTGGGGACAACCTCGCAGGATAAAGCCATTTGGAAACGGGCCCTGGTTTTTGGCAATCCTGCAAAACCCTTTCTTGTTCAGCATGCGGCCCGTCTGCTCAAGAAGACACTTGACCTGCTTGCTTTTCTTGATCTGCCCTCTCCGGTTTTTCTCAACAATGATCCCTGGAAGATTCTCAGGAAGAATTTCCGATATGATAACACGGCCTGGCTCCCCGCTTACGGTATACCATCAGCCAAAACAAAGGCCCTTATTACTCTTTTTGCCGCTGAAAGCAGACTTGTTTTGGATCCCACCTTTTCGGGGAAATCATTTACGACCTTGCTCGACTATGTTGTAAGTGGCCAACTGGCGCAGAAAAAGGTTCTTTTCTGGAATACGGACCAGCGGTTTGATTACATGAGTTGCCCAAAAGTCCGGGATGCCGATCTGGCCCTTTTACCCGACAATCTTCAGCATTATTTGTCCAGCAGGATAACGGGATAACGGCATGGTCAACGACGAGACAAGGGGGTGAAGGCTCTGGCAAAGAAAAAGAATGTTGTTTTTCTTTTGCTCTATTGCCTGCCCCTGCTCTTCTTTGTTTACCAATACCTGGTGAATGATTTTTCCACAGATATGCTGCTGGAGTATAAAGATTATTTTGTCTCCATGAAGAATAAACATCAGGTTTTGTTTTCTTTCCTTTTTGTCCTCAGTTACAGCGTGCTCGTTGCCTCTTCCATTTCCATCACCGCTGTTTTGAATCTTCTGGCCGGGTATCTGTTTGGTCCCGTTACCGGCACGTTGCTGGCGTGTGTCGGGGGAACTGCAGGATCATACATCCTCTTTTGCTTTATTCGTTTTACGGTCAAAGGGTTCAGGTGGGTTCTTCCTGATCGTCATTATTTTGCCGCAGATCCTGGCCGTGGTTTTTTTATCCTGTTTTTTATGAGGATGTCCCCTTTTCTGCCGGCTTCCCTTGTTACTGCAGGATTTGCGGTGGTACGTTTAAAAGATTTTATTTTTATACCAGCTACTTTCCTGGGCTTGTTTCCTTTAATTCTGGTTTACGCAATGATTGGCGGTCAACTTGGAAGTATTGACCATCTTCGGGAGATTTATAATTCTGATTTTATCTGGTTGCTTTTGCTGCTTGCTGGATTGTCCTGCTTTCCCTTAGTGAAGAAGGAGGTACGGGAGATGATGAATTTTTTAAAAATTATTAATTATATCAAAAGATGATCAGGTATTCTTGTTGTGTACTTGGCCACTTCCCAGGCGAACGCACTGTTTGTCCCATGCACGAAGCCAGATCAGATAGCCCGTTAATATCAACCGAACCGACCGGTAATATAATCCTCAGTCAACTTGTGGCGGGGGTTGGTGAAAACCCGGTCTGTACCACCGACTTCGATAAGATCACCCAAATGGAAGTAGGCTGTTCGCTGAGAGACTCTGGCAGCCTGTTGCATGTTATGAGTCACAATAACGATGGTGTACTGCTCCTGTAATTCAGCAATCAGATCTTCTATTGTGGCAGTGGCAATGGGATCAAGGGCTGAGCATGGTTCATCCATGAGAATGACCTCCGGGCGCACGGCAATGGCTCTTGCAATACACAGCCGCTGTTGCTGTCCGCCGGAAAGCCCGGTTCCCGGCTGCTCCAGGCGGTCACTCACCTCTTTCCATAAGCCTGCCTTTTTAAGAGAGCTTTCCACGATGTCATCAAGATCCCGGCGCGATTCTGCCAGTCCGTGAATTTTTGGCCCATAGGCCACGTTGTCGTA
>JALXCX010000040.1 GCA_026990725.1 Desulfobulbaceae bacterium | reverse complement strand
GTGCACATCTACCGGGTTCCCCATGATCACGTCGGCTTTATTTTGGCCTCAGCCTGGAAGTCTGCCGGGCTGATCCTGGGAATGCCAACCTATGAGTACAGGATGTTCCCGCCCATGGCCTGGGTACTGGATATGTTTGGCCGCAAAAAAGTATGGAACAAAAAAGTGCTCCGCTTTGGCTCCTATGGCTGGTCTGGAGGTGCACAGCGTGAAATGGATACGCTGACGGATAAATTAAAATGGGATTTCGTCGATCCGGTGGAATGGCAGGGGCGCCCGGATGACGCCGTTTTTGCCAGGGCCGAGCAGCAGGCTGCAGAGCTTGCCCGACAGATACAATCAATTTAATATATCCCGGTTTGGGCTGTCACCCTCAGGCGAGGGGCTGAACCGGATATATCCGGAAGGATGTCTGGGTCCGTTTTTTTTCTGTCAGCTCTTCCCATGTTCTGCGTGTCCTGCCATCTTGTTCTTGACAAAGAATCTTTAACCCTGTAATTTTTTGCGTTTATATTGCACTCTTACACAAATGTTCCGGGTGCAGCTAAACAGGACAATTAATATCGTCATACTCGTATTCTCCATGCCCTAATCGACAAAGAATACATTCAATTCAGGAGATTTATTTAAACCCGGGAGGTAACTGCGTGACTAAGCAAAAGATTGAAATCGGTATTATCGGCGGCCCTTTTGACAAAATTACCACGGTGCTCGAAGAGTTTGAGCCGGGCAACAAAGATTTTATTCATTCCTATGAAAAAATGGGGGTGGAGCCTAAGACTGTGGAAACTGTGGACAGCTATCGCGAGGTGGATGTCAAGGTTCCGGCTCGTCTTCATCCGACAGTACTTGACATGAATCGATTCAACCTGAATCGTCCCGGTGGTGGCGGGCTGGGCTTTGCCGTTGAGATATTTTTCCATGCAAAAGTAAAGGCCATTCCCGAGCCCGAGATTCGTGTTACCGGAGAACGCAAACTGATTACCGAGCATTTTGGTTATGCCTTTAAAGAGTTACTTGGCTTTAAGGGCGGCTTTGAAATTGATCTGCACGATCATAAGCGTCGCCATGTCGGTCTTGGTTCCTCCATTGGCTCGATGTGTGCTATTTGTCTGGGAATGAACGAGGTGCTTGGTCGTCCATTCCACGGCTGGGAACTTCGCAGGATTATGGGATTTCTTGCCTGTGAGGAAAGTCCTATCGGAGCGGATTATCTTCTGCCCGCCTTTGAAACAGGTATTGGTGCCATGGCCGGGGTAAACGGAGGCTGGATTGTGGCCAGTGACGATTTGACCATGGTATACCGGGTGCCTCTTCCTGATACGAAAGCCATTATTTTTATTCCGGATGTGGCAAGTCTTGAAGATGAGTATACCGGCAAAGAGACTTCAGCTGAGTCAGAAGCAGAGCTCCTGCTTCGCCGGGCAAGATTTTTAGACTCCATGCAGGCGGGTGCCAAGGCAGAGCTTGTTCTGCTGGATATGATTCCTGCCATGATCCGTGGCAATCTCAAGAAGATAGGGGATGCGTTGTTTGATATTTCCTATCTTGGTTCAAAGCGTGCAGAGTGCGAACAGCACGGAGCTTATGGCACGCCTATTTACAGTTACATCAATACGTTTCGTGGTATCGGTGCAGAGATTGCCGGCATGAGTTCAGTGGGGCCGACCATTTTTGCCCTGACCCAGAATCAGGAAACCTATGATAAAATACTTAAGTATTTAAGTGATCATAACGTGCCAGAGAGCCGTATTATAGAAACCAATGTGGATAACATGGGCGGGACCATTACCGAAAACGGGGTGGAAAAATCGTTTATGAATGATAACTGGCTTAAAGGATGATCTTTTTATCATGTCAACGCATTGCGGGGTAAAAATCTGCGGAACCACTACTGTCGAAGATGCTCAACTGGCTGCTGCTCATGGAGCAGACTATTTTGGTGTCGTGGTGGAGGTGGATTTTTCGCCCCGCTCACTGACCATTAATCAGGCCAAGCCGCTTTTTTCCACCTCATATCCCGGCGGGATACAAGGTGTTGCCTTGGTCTTTCACATGGAGTCGGCCCGTCTGGAAGAGCTTTTACAAACGCTCTCCCCCCATGCGGTACAATTTTTGAGTCTTGCTGATCCTGCTCTTATCCGCAGACTCAAACAGGAATATCCAGGTGTCGCTTTGTGGCAGTCTGTGCATTTGCCCGAGGCTGGAAAAGATGTTGATTTGAAAATCTTTGCCGAGACTGTCCAGGAATATGTTGATGCAGGCATCGACCTTCTTATCTTTGATACGGTGGCTGTCCTCAAGGGAGTCGAAAAATTTGGGGGGACAGGCCTTACCTCGGACTGGAACGTGGTCAGGGAATTAATGGACAAAGTAAAAACCTCGGTTCCTGTCTGGCTTGCCGGCGGCATTGATCCTGAAAATGTTGCCAGAGCGATTCGTACTGTTCGTCCTGCCGGTGTTGATCTCTGTTCAGGGGTTGAGGCTGAGCCGGGTAAAAAAGATCCTGAAAAAGTGCGTAGTTTACTTGAAAATTCCCGCCATCTTTGATGCCTCTTTGCAGGTTGTATTGATTCGCTGGCCAG
>JALXCX010000039.1 GCA_026990725.1 Desulfobulbaceae bacterium | reverse complement strand
CGACTTGCTGGCGACCATTGAACAGGCTGTCAAGCTTGATGGACAGCGGCGGGTACTGTTTTCTGAATTGAAGAAAGTTGCGGGGGTTGAGGATGCTGAAGACCGCTTTCTTGAGGATATCCTGACCATTGGCCTGGAAATTTCCAGCTTGTTTCAAAAGTATTCTTTCAGTCCAAAAGGCATTCTCACTGTGGCTGATTCGGTTGTGCTTCTTGGGGCCAAGCTAAAAAAAATTCTGGTTAAGGCGCAACAGGAAGCCATGCTTGCGGCTCAGGAGGAAAAACCTGACGGCGGGGCAGGGGAAAGAATCAGATCCGATAAACTGGAACGTGGTATCGGTCTTGATTTTGTTGAGTCTATAGGTGTCAATTTTTCTACGTTCAACGGTATTGTCTCAGACATCGAAATCGGCCGGGAAATGGCAAAACAAGCCAAGGAATCCCTTGTCCGGTCCAACCTTCGACTGGTTATTTCTGTTTCCAAAAAGTATCTCAATCGTGGTCTTCAACTTCCTGATCTCATTCAGGAGGGAAATATCGGTCTTATGAAGGCCGTGGAAAAATACGACTACAATCGCGGTTTTAAGTTTTCTACCTATGCGACCTGGTGGATCAGGCAGGCCATTACCCGAGGCATTGCCGATCAGGGTAGAACAATCCGGCTGCCGGTACACATGATTGAAACGATAAATCGTATGCTCAGATTTTCTCGTGATTTCAATCGGGTGGAGAGTCGTGAGCCGACTCCTGAAGAAATGGCGGATCAACTTGGAACAGACCTTGATCGGGTGCGTGTAGCCTTGAAAACGGCCAAAGATGCGATATCTCTTGATGCCCCTGTTGGTGACGAAGAAGATACCATGCTCAGTGATTTTATTGAAGATCACGCCCATCCCGACCCTCAGGATGCCTCGATAACTGAGAGTTTGAAACGATGTCTCTGCAAAGTTATGGGCTCGTTGACTCCCCGTGAAGAAAAGGTTTTGCGCATGCGCTATGGCATTGAAATAGGCTGTGACCACACGCTTGAGGAAGTGGGGCAGTGTTTTTCTGTAACCCGGGAACGAATTCGCCAGATTGAAGCCAAGGCAATTCAGAAAATGCGACATCCCACCAGAAGTGACGATTTGAAGCCCTTTATGGTTGACTAGCCTGTTAGTTGATGGCTGACTACTGTTCAGATATCCGGGATTGGTTGACCCTGATGTCTTTGCCCGGTGTCGGCTGTTCTCTTGTTCATCGTCTGCTGGAGGCTTTCGGTTCGCCTGCGGCGGTGTTTTCTGCCGGTGAAAGAGTGCAAGAGGTTCAGGGGGTCGGGCCGCAACTCAAGGCCGTTTTCTCGGATGCTTTTCTGCTTGAACGTGCCCGGAAATGGGCAAAATCGGAACTTGACCGGGCCTCTGCCCGGGGAATTCATCTGTTCAGTCTTGCAGATTCCCGCTATCCTGAGCTTCTCCGTACCATTCACGACCCGCCTGTTCTTCTCTATCTCAAGGGAAATCCTGATCTGTTGCAGAAAACTTCCGTAGCACTTGTCGGTTCCCGTGCGGCGACCAGCTACGGTAAGCGGATAAGTTGTACCCTGGCAGCTCAGCTTGCCCGTGCAGGTATCGTTGTGACCAGCGGCCTGGCACTTGGTATTGACGGTAGCGCCCATGAAGGATGCCTCGAGGCCGGTGGTGGAACCATCGCTGTCCTTGGTTGTGGTGTTGATGTGGTGTATCCACAGGGACATGCCAGGCTCTATGATCAGGTGCTTAGCAATGGGCTGATTATCAGCGAATATCCCTTGGGGACACGTCCCGACGCCTTTCGCTTTCCCGCCCGGAACAGAATCATCAGCGGTTTGTCACGGGGGATTGTGGTTGTGGAGGCAACCTGTCGATCCGGCTCGTTAATAACGGCCCGCCTGGGCCTTGATCAGGGAAGAGAAGTTTTTGCCGTTCCAGGGCGGGTCGATTCGGTGAAAAGTGAAGGAACTCACGAACTAATCCGGATGGGGGCAACACTTATTCAGTCTGCGAAGGATATTCTCGAAGAATTACAGCTTGCTACCTCTTCGCATTGTAGTGGCGCTGAGAAAGATGAAGAGATGTCTTGTAGTGAACTCTCCGTCAATGAGGAAAAAATATTAGCCTATGTTGATGTGTATCCGGTTGATATTGATGAGCTGAGGGTTAAAACCGGTTTTGCTTCAGGAGAACTTCATAACCATTTGCTCCAGCTTGAGTTAAAGGGAATTATACGGCAGCTTCCGGGCCAGCAGTATGAGCGTATAACCTGATTCTTCGTGCAACTTGGCGCAACCCGGATTATACTTAAAACGTGCGTGCTGGAAGAGGTTTCTTCTGTTCTTCCTGTAAGAGTTGCAGTTACAGGAAGAACAGAAGAAACCTCTTTTAAGAGGCAGTCCTTGAACTTTTGCATATGGAAACCTGACTGATGAAAAAAATGATGATTGCTCCTTCTATCCTGTCAGCTGATTTTTCCCGTCTTGGCGAAGAAATTCACGCAGTTGAAGCTGCCGGGGCAGAGGTTATTCATGTTGACGTGATGGATGGTCATTTTGTCCCTAATATAACTATTGG
>JALXCX010000038.1 GCA_026990725.1 Desulfobulbaceae bacterium | reverse complement strand
AAAACTGTATCTCCATCCCGCTGCCGGAGATGCCGGCGGGGCAATAGGTGCGGCTTTTCGGCAGTGGCACCAGCTTGACCCGGGATCAACAGGCAGGGAAATGCAATCTCGTTTTGTCATGACGCATGCAAATTGGGGACCGGAGTATTCAGCAGATTTTATCAGCGCAATGCTTGACCGGAAGGCAGATGAGCTTAAAAAATCAGGGTGTCTGGTCAAGCGGATAAATGATGGAGACCATCTCTGTGCTCAAACAGCGGAAGCTGTCGCAGAGGGCAAGGTCATAGGCTGGTTTCAGGGGCGGATGGAATGGGGGCCCAGGGCGCTGGGCAATCGCTCTATTGTTTGCGATCCCCGTCGGGCGGATATGAAGGATATTTTAAACCGAAAAATTAAACGCAGGGAGTCTTTTCGTCCTTTTGCCCCTTCTGTGCTTCGACATGAAGTCGCACAATGGTTTGAAGAGGATGATGATGTTCCGTTTATGATGCAGGTGTTTCAGATTCGTCCGGAAAAACGGGCACAGATTCCAGCGGTTACTCATGTTGACGGTTCAGGTCGTCTGCAGACAGTTACCGAGCAGTCTAATCCGCTCTATTTTACACTCATTTCATCTTTTGCGGATTTGACCGGCATTCCCATGGTGCTTAATACGTCGTTTAACGAAAATGAACCCGTGGTCTGCACACCCGCCCAGGCCCTGGATTGTTTTTTGCGAACTCAAATGGATGTCCTGGTGCTGGGACCGTTTTTTGTTACACGATAAAAACAGGAAATACTGTATAATAACAAAATACTTTTGATTCTGTTGCCGGAAAATTTATCTATGTCTTTACAGAAATTGTCCTCATACCTGCTCAGGAGCGTGGTGCCTCTGCTCATTATCGCTCAGCTCATGCTGCCGTTGCCGTCTTACGGTTTTAGTATCGGCGAAGAGCGGATGGTTGGTGAAAGGCTTCTCTATACAATTCGTTCTGAATTCACCCTGCTCGATGATCCTGATATTTCGCAATATATAAACGATCTGGGAGGACAGGTGCTTGATGTGGCCGGGCCCCAGTTTTTTGACTATCATTTTTTTGTAGTTAAAAGTGAGCAGTTTAATGCCTTTGCAGCGCCTTCAGGGTTAATTTTTTTCTATACAGGCCTGATTAAAACCATGAAGAGCGAAGATGAACTGCTCAGCGTGCTGGCCCATGAGGTGGGACATGTCGTCAGCCGTCATATTGCCCGGCGGATGAGTAAGCAGGGGAAAATAACCGCAGCGACTATGCTTCTGGGGCTTGCAAGTCTGGCCCTTGGCAATGCGGCATTGTCCCAGGGGCTTCTTACCGGCTCAATTGCTGCGAATCAGGCTATTAGTTTAAGTTTTTCCCGGCAGGATGAGGAACAGGCCGACCGTCTTTCCTTTGGCTGGATGAAAGCCCTGAAGAGGAATCCCCGGTCCATGGAGAGTATGCTCAAAACCATGCGCAGGATTACCCGTTACAGGTCAGATGCCCTGCCGGCTTACCTGTTGACCCATCCTAATCCTGAAGCCCGTCTGGACTATGTCAAATCTCTTGTGGAAATTGATAAGCAGGCTGGAGAACACTATACAAAAACAGATAATTTTGCTTTTCTCCGTTTTAAGTACCGGGTGTTGAGCCAGGCAATTCCAGCCGGAGAGTTGCGGGTTTCCTGCGCAAATTCGCTGGCCTCTGGCAGAGATGCGGAACAATCGACAATGGCTCGCTACTGCCTGGCTCTTCTTGACGGACAGGAGGCAAGTTTTGATGAAGCTGTTAAGCAGCTTAAGCTGGTTCAAGGTAAGTATCCTCACAAAAATATACTGAATGTTGACCTTGGGACATTGTATATGGATTCGGGGAAAATTGATCAGGCCTTGCCAGTATTGGAAAAGGCATACAGGCGGGACGCGACAGATATGTATGCGGCTTTCAGGCTTGCTCAAGCGCTTGAGAAAAAGGGTAAGGTGGTGCGGGCCGAAAAGATGTATCGGCAAGTGCTGAAGGTCATGCCGGAATATTCTCAACTCTATTATGCCCTGGGCCGTTTAAAGGCGAATCAGGGGAGGTCTGGGATTAGCAATTTTTATCTGGCCAAGTATTATTTATTTGAGGGACGGATGAAATTTGCCAAGCAGTATCTCAAACGGGCCAGCAAGGATAAGTCAATACCTGTTGCCCTGCAAAATGAGGCGCAGACAATTTTAGACAGGCTGAAAACACTGGAAAAAGAGACATAGCGCCATGCTTAAACGATTTACGGTGTCCCTGGAAGAGGATTTGCTTGAAAAATTTGACGGTTCGATAACCCGGCATGGTTATTCAAACCGTTCCGAGGCCGTTCGTGATCTCATTCGCCGGGAGCTTGTAGATGATGAGTGGGAACAGGACAGTGAAGTGGTCGGTGTTGTCACGCTTGTCTATAATCACCATCAATCCCAGTTGCAGGAAAAGATAACTGAGCTGCAGCACCGCTATTATCAACTGATTACCTCAACAACCCATGTCCACATGGAAGACCATAACTGTCTGGAAGTAACCATTGTAAAAGGGATGGCATCACTTGTCCGGGAGCTTGCCGAGGGGT
>JALXCX010000037.1 GCA_026990725.1 Desulfobulbaceae bacterium | reverse complement strand
CAATCCCTATGGTGGGTATTGTTATCCCTTTGGTCACAACTTCAGCAAGCGGTCCGGGAACACACTCAAGGACAAGGGCAAAGGCTCCTGCATCTTCAAGGGCGCGGGCATCAGCCAGTAAAAGTCGAGCGGCCTCCATATCTTTTCCCTGCACCTTAAAACCACCAAGCTGGCCGGCTGTCTGGGGCGTCAATCCGACATGCCCCATGACAGGCACACCGGCTGCAACCAGCGCCCGGACGCTGTTACAAACCTCGATTCCTCCTTCAAGCTTTACGCAATCACAGCCTGCTTCCTTGAGAAAACGCACTCCGTTCTTTACAGCCTGTTCAACAGAAATCTGATACGAACCAAAAGGCATGTCGCCAATCACCAAAGCGTGTTTGGTGCCGCGGCTTACAGCTCCGGCATGATGCAGCATCTGATCCATGGTCACCGGGACCGTCGAATCATAGCCCAGCACGACCATGCCCAGAGAATCCCCAACCAGGAGCGCGGTCACGCCCTCCCCGTCAAGCAGACCGGCCATGGGGGCATCATACGCGGTCAGCATGGAAATCTTTTCCCTGCCCTTCATCAAACGAACGTCTTTAACTGTTATCTTTTTCATTTCTCAGGCTCATCATTTGATTATTTGTGACTATTCAGGTATCAGCACAATGTTGGCATAACCTGTGGCCTGTAACTGTTCAGATGTGCTCCATATTGTGGCAAGCAGGCCAACGAACTATAGCCCGTCTATGTGAAGCGGCCTGATCGCCGCAATATGGGGTGCAGCTGAACAATTACGATTATTTTGTTATTCAAACAAATTAGGTTGTTGCTGATAGCTGCCCGGAACAGACATGTCAAAATGCTCATATGCGCTCACTGTGGCCATTCTTCCCCTGGGAGTACGCATCAGAAAACCCGACTGAATAAGAAAGGGTTCATATACATCTTCCAGGGTGTTTTTTTCTTCACACACAGCAGTGGCCAAGGTATCAAGCCCGATCGGCCCACCCTGAAACTTCTCAATTATGGTGAGCAAAATGCGCCGATCCATGTCATCAAGTCCGAACCTGTCAACTGCCAGCATATCAAGGGCTTTATCCGCAACTCCGGCAGTAATAACCTCATGCCCGCCAACTTCTGAAAAATCACGGACACGGCGCAGAAGACGGTTGGCAATACGGGGGGTACCCCGGGAACGGCGACCTAGTTCAAGGGCCCCGGCATCGTCAATGCCAATGCCAAAAAGCCGGGCAGAACGTTTGACAATAATCACCAGTTCTTCTGGTTTATAATACTCAAGTCGCAAAATAACCCCGAACCGGTCCCGCAGAGGAGGGGTCAGCAGGCCTGTACGAGTTGTGGCTCCCACCAGAGTAAAACGGGGCAGATCCATTTTGACAGAACGTGCTCCAGGCCCCTGACCAATAACGAGATCCAGCTGATAATCCTCCATGGCCGGGTAGAGAATTTCCTCAACCACATGGTTCAGCCTGTGAATCTCATCTATAAAGAGAACATCTCCGGCCTGAAGGCTGGTTAAAATGGCAGCCAGATCACCCGGACGCTCAATAACCGGCCCGGATGTAACCTTAATGCCCGCTCCCATTTCATTGGCAATGATATAAGCCAGGGTTGTCTTGCCCAACCCTGGAAACCCGTGAAACAGGGTATGGTCAAGAGCCTCCCCCCTCTGCCTGGCCGCCTGAATAAATATCCGCAGGCTCTTTTTCACCTGCTCCTGACCGATATACTCATCCAGGCTCTGTGGACGAAGAGTGACCTCCGGCGTCAGATCATCGACAAGGGGTTCCGGTTCAACAATTCGCTTGCCCGTAAGATCTTCCTCAAAGTTCATGCCAGAGTCCTGAGCGCTGCACGGATAAGTTCATCAACCTGTAAAGAAGCGGCCTTTTCCGCGTCTTCCTGCTGCACTGCCCGCAGGGCCTGCCAGGCAGTTTCCTGAGGGTATCCGAGGTTGACCAGCGCAGAGGCAGCATCCTGCATGGCAAAGCCTTCACTCTGAGTCGGAGAGCCCGTGCCTGTTTCTTTCGCTTCCGCTGGTGCAGGGGCAAAACCCCCGACTTTTTCCCCAAGTTCCATGCAAAGCCGCTGGGCTGTTTTTTTGCCAACGCCTGAGAGTGAGGTCAGCCGAGCCATGTCTTTTAAGCTGATGGCATTGCACAGTTCAGCAGGGTCAATACCAGACAAAATCCCAAGGCCAAGTTTGGGACCAACGCCTGAGACAGTATTTAACAAAAGAAACATTTTTTTTTCTTCCTGACTGAAAAAGCCATAGAGCGTAATGGCATCTTCCCGGACATTGGTATAAATGTATAAAAATGTGTTTTCACCAACAGCTGGCAGAAAATCATAGGTTCTGGTAGAGAGCAGAACTTCATACCCCACCCCCTGAACATCAATAATCGCAGATCCTGGATCTTTATGAAAAAGACTGCCGGAAAGTGTTGCTATCATGAAAACTCAATTCTGAAGGTATGAAGGGATGAAAACTGTCATTTTTTTACGCTGTACTTCCGTTAACAAATAGCACGGATTATAGGCACACGCCGGATTCAAAGGCGGTCCATATGATTGGCATGGCAGATGGCAACAGCAAGGGCATCAGCCGCATCCGAGGTCGGCGTGCCGGTCAACTCAAGCAGCACCCGGACCATATGCTGTACCTGTTCTTTCTGCGCATGCCCATAACCGGCAACAGACTGCTTTACCAGCCGAGGGCTGTAATCGTAAACCGTCAACCCCTGTTTCATGGCAGCCACAACTGCTGCGCCTCTTGCCTGGCCAAGTTTCAGGGCGGAACGGGAATTATGGGCAACAAAGACATCTTCCACTGCAGCAACTTCAGGTTGCTGCAGAGCCATGACCTCGGATAAACCTTTAAAAATTACAAGCAGCCGATGAGAAAAATCCTTTTCAGCTACCGTCCGGATAGTCCCACAGGAAACAAATCCCAGCCTGTGGCCATCTTTTTCAATGATCCCGTAACCGGTAATGCGTGATCCGGGATCAATACCAATTATCCGAACCGGAGCCGGACGAGATGACGGCCGTCTACCTATGACAACAACTCCATTATTTCATCGGGAATGTCAAAGTTCGCATGCACTTTTTGCACGTCATCATGGTCTTCAAGATTTTCCAGCAACTTAAGCAGCGACCGGGCCGGTTTTTCCTCGGTAACCTCCACTGTATTTTTCGGTACCATGGAAATTGAAGCCTCAACACTCTTCACGCCGCTTTTTTCAAGGCTGTCCACGACTTCACTGAATTCCTCAGGTGTTGTCAAAATCTGAAAAGTTGTTTCGTCTTCAATAACATCTTCGGCACCTGCTTCTATGGCGAGATCCATGAGTTCCTCCTCGTCAACACCTTCAGCATCGACAACGATAACCCCTCGTTTATCAAACATCCAGGCCACGCAGCCAGACTCACCCAGATTGCCGTTACTCTTGGTAAAATAATGCCGAACATCGGCAACTGTCCGGTTTTTATTATCTGTCATGGTCTCGACAAGGACAGCAACGCCACCCGGGCCGTAGCCCTCGTAAAGGATTTCTTCATATACCGCCCCGTCAAGATCGCCAATACCTTTTTTGATCGCCCTTTCGATATTATCCTTGGGCATATTCTCGGACTTGGCCGAGGTGACCGCACTCCGTAACCTCGGATTGCCGTCTATGTCACCGCCTCCCATCTTGGCGGCAATGGTGATTTCCTTGATCAGTTTGGTGAAAATTTTACCTCGTTTTGCATCATTGGCACCTTTTTTCCGTTTTATGGTGCTCCACTTAGAATGTCCGGACACTGTAATTCTCCATCATCTGCACACCGGCCATGCCGCGTGTTGTTTAATTCATACTGTTTTTTGTAGTTCGCGGGCAACTCGAGCGTTAAACCCGCGCCCCAACACAAAAACTTCACGGCTTTCACGTCGTGAACTCTGTGGTTTAATGACCTTCACTGTTTCAAAACAGGGTTTACATTCCTGCAAAAAGTCAGGAAAATCCTCCCCCTGAAAAACCTTACAATACCAACTGCCCCGCTCATGCAGCATCATTGCCGCAATTTCAAGGGTCCGCCTGACAAGACGCAGGGAATGTTGATGATCTGAAAATTGACTGCCTGTGGTTCTCGGTGCCATGTCACTGAGCAGAACATGAAATCCCGGCCATTTTTTGCGCAGTTCCGGTATCAAATCGTCGCCGAAAACATCATAACAGAGCCAGTGAATTTCAGCATGATCTTTTTGGGTCGGTATATCTGTTGCCTGCAGATCAACTCCCACCACGACCCCTTTGGCCCCTACAATGGAAGCCGAGTAAAGCGCCCAGCTCCCGGGATGGCATCCGAGATCAAGCACACGCTGTTTCTTTTTTAAAAACCTATACTTACTCTGTGCCTCTTCCAGCTTATACACCGAGCGTGCCGGATAATTGTCCTTTTTGGCTTTTTTAAAATAATAATCCTGTTCTTTACGCATAACAAACTCTATTTAAAAATGAGCAATGAACCTGCCCCAAAAATCAAAATCCAGTGTAACTATTCAGGTATCAGCACAAAGGTAGCATAACCTGTGGCCTGTAACTGTTCAGATGTGCTCCATATTACGGCAAGCAGACCAACGAACTATAGCCCGTCTATGTGAGGCGGCCTGATCGCCGTAATATGGGGTGCAGCTGAACAGTTACAATCCTGTCAATGAACGTTTTGCCTGACAATTTCTGCTGCAAGGGCAAGCGCTTCTTCCCTTGTGGAGAGGCGTTGCTCCATCTGTGCCTCTTCAACACGCATTAAAATTTTGCGAAATAAAGGCCCGGGAACGAGTTGAAGTTCTTTGATTAAATCCTTACCGGTGAGCAGTGGCGGCGAAGTTCGTACAGGATTCACATGACTCTTTTCAAGCCCACGGAGCCGGGTAAAAAGTCCGGCCACTTCCCTCTCTATTTCTTCCGGACTGTTTTCTCCTTTACCGGCAAGGGCATCAGCCATGGCCAGTAAAAATAATCCGGGAAGATGCGTGGCAACGTGACGAATAAGACGCAGACAGGCCTTAACCGTCAGTTCGCCCTGACGCTGGTTATTGGCCAGAAAAAACGGCCGCATGTGACCTGCTATGAGCCGCTCCACAAAACGGGAATCATCTTTTGACCAGCGAAGCCGTGCGGCAATAGCTGCAAAAAGGTCCGCACCCTGTAAATCATGATTATAAAAAGTTATTCTGCCGCCCTTGTCTTCATTTATGCCATAGGTTGCGGGTTTACCCACATCATGAAACAACGCGGCCCACTTGAGCAACCTCGTGTGGCCCCCAGCCATCAGGTACACTTTAAAATCGTCTTCATTCTCCGGAAAATACAGCCCGGGGTCAGTCAGCACCAACTCCATCTGATGCAGCGCCTCCATGCAGTGGTCAAAAACATCAAGATGATGACTTGATGGTTGTTCCATTCCTGCTCCAGCCCTAAGCTCGGGGAGGATTTCCCAAAGAAGACCACATTCATGCATTGCCTGAAAAGTTGTATAGGCCCGGGGGGACGCCATAATGAGATCAAGTTCGTGGGCAATTCGTTCTGCAGAGACACGGGCCAGACTTTGTCTCTGACTGCTCATCTGATGCAGCACATCCGGGTCAACTGAAAAATCCAAAATTGCCGAAAAACGAAAAACCCGTAACATCCGCAGAGGATCTGCTGAAAAACATTTTTTCGAAGTCACCCGGATAATCTCATTTTCCAGGTCCTGTGCCCCGCTAAGAGGATCAATCACCAACAAAAAACCCTGCCTCTGGCAGTCTGTATCACGAAAGATGCCCGTAATGGGAAGCCCCATGGAATTGATTGTTATATCCCGTTTACACAGCTCCTGCTCAATGGAGGTTGCCCCGTCGCGAAACGAAGAAAAATCGACATCAAGGCCCTGCCATGCCACCCGGGCCGCATCCTCTTCCCGGCCCAGTACGATATAGGTTCCCCCGGTTTTTTCAGCCAGCAGCCCTGCCCAGTCTCTGGCACCGCGCTCAACAGTTAAATCAATATCTGCGGGTTTTCTGCCAAGCAGCAAATCACGGATCGTACCGCCGGTCATAAACACTTCACCCGGCAGTAGATCATGCACCAAAGCAAGCGTGTTCAGTAATCCCGGCGGAAACAACGCCGCCACATCTCGACAGGGAAGCCTTTTCTTCTCAAAAGTCACCATGTCTATAATATAGCAGTTGCCAATAAAGATTTCCCGATTTTTTCTCTGTTCTTTCTTTTCAGCAGAAGCATCCAGCCAAAGTATTTTTCTTTACGCTCCCCCCAGTATTGTGTATTTTTTGTCAATCCGTTCACGTAAAATACACAACAAAAAAATTATGGACCCAGCTACTTCACGAACAATTCGGATAGGCACAAGCAACATTGGTCTGGTTGGACTGGATATGGCTCTTAACGAAGCAGCATCCATGGAGTTGAATCAGGCCGAGGCCATGGAATTCCTTTACCGGGCTATCCAGCAAAAAAATTATATCCCTGCGGCTATGGAGGAAAAATACAGGATTGCTCTATTTAAGGAATATACAAAACACTTAAACAATGACAAAAAGAATGAGGAGGGATTGGTTCTACGAATTTTCGGGCCGGGCTGCGTGAGTTGTAACGGCTTGCAAAACCTGGTCATTGAAGTCCTGGCGGAGATGCAAATTGCCGCAGACATTGAGCAGATTCACGACCCGGATGAAATCGGACGAGCCGGCGTGTTGCAGACCCCGGCTCTCATGATAAACGGAAAGCTGAAGAGCAGCGGCCTGTTACCGACAAAGGCTCTGATTGAGCAGTGGGTAAGGGATGCTTGAGATTTACCTCCTCCAAGCCCTATGTCATGTAGAAAAAAAGGCCGAATTCATTGAATCCGGCCTGAAAAATGCTTATTTTTTCTTTTTCTTTTTTGCTTTTTTCTTATCTTTCTTTTTTCCGCATTTTTTCTTGCTGCACTTTTTGGCTTTCAACTTTTTTTCAGCTTTCTTCTTGGCTTTTTTCTTGTCTTTCTTTTTCCCCATTTCAGACCTCTCTGTCTTAAGTTGACATTGTTCCCTGAATGTCACAGGGCACCGGCTACAATGCTTATTCTTCTTTCGATATTTACCACAGCATCTGGGCTTTGCTTTTTTGACTTTCCCCATACAAACACCTCAGGAAAGTCGGCTAACAGACAGCCGACGATAAATGAAAAACAGATTTATTTCTTTTCTTTCGCTGTACTCTCTGCAGGGGTTACATCCAGTAATTCAACTTCAAAAATCAACATGGAACCAGGCTCAATCACAGGAGGAGCCCCACGGTCTCCATATGCCAGTTCCGGCGGGATGAAAAGTTCAAAAACACTGCCTACATTCATCAACTGCATGGCTTCTGTCCAACCGGGAATGACCTGATCAATACGAAATTCAGCAGGTTGGTTGCGCTTATAAGAACTATCAAATTCTGTCCCGTCAAGCAACTTGCCTTTGTAGTGGACTTTCACCATATCAGTGGCTGCAGGTTTCTTACCAGTGCCTTTTTTAATAACTTTATACTGCAGGCCGGAAGCTGTGGTCTTGACGCCATCCTTGCCTTTATTTTCTTTGAGAAACTTTGCAGCAGCAGCCTTGTTTGCGGCAGTCATTTCCACTACTTTCTGTACTTGTTTTTCCTGCTGACGGGCAGCAAACTGCTGTTGAACCTTTGCGGCTTCCTCTTTGGTCATTAATGTTTCTTTCCCGTTATAGGAAGCATCAATGCCTTTTGCGATAACCGAAAGATCAAGATCTTCGCCAAGATTTTTAAAATAGGCCCCCAAATCAAGACCAAGCGCGTAGCTGAGCTTTTGCGCCTCTGTGGTTAATTCTGTCTTCTGGTCGGCCGCTGCAGTTCCTGCTACAAGCATCAGGCCAAACAACGCATATATCACAACTTTCATAAAGTCTCCCTAGTTAACGTAACTGCCTTACAGCAAAATGTTTAAGAGCCGATTTAAGGACTCTTAAAAAACACAGGATTTGCAGTGGCTCTGACTGAATAAGCAGTCAACACATAAAAAACACTGACAAAACCTATTTTCTGTCAATATATCCTATCAGCAAAAAAAAGAAATGTATTTCAAATAAAAAACCTAAAATGAACACCAAAAAAGACAACTCTACAAAACAACCAAAGTAATCCCCTGATTTCTTCGATTCAAATCATGTAATTGTTTCAAAAAGGGAAAACGTCGCAAAAGTTGTCTGCCAGAGCCTGTTCTGGTACTGAACTCTTCGCCGGGCAAAAAATCATTGAGTTTACCCTGGTCCTTCATGTAACGAAGCAGGGAACGAGCCTCATTGCGAATAACGCCGCCCCGGCCACTTGATCCATAGCCGTGAATCAAAACCAGGACCCGACACCGCTCCATCCTGGCAAAAGATATCTCCTGATCAAGGCGGGATAGGGCCTGAGCAACAAGGGGCATACCTTTCTCAAGATTAACAGTCTTATACTGCGGTCCGTTACCAACAGGACTGATTTCCCCGGTAGTACCGCAGAACGGACACGAAATACCTTCATCTTGCCGTTCATTGCCACAGACTTCACAAATACTCATTGCTGTCATTGGCTCAACGCCTGCGAACCTCTATTATTTCGGGCATCTGCTGAAGATGTTGCTGAAGCAGTTGAAGATGCTGTAAATCCTTTATCTCCAGCACGACCTTAAACTCCGCAACATT
>JALXCX010000036.1 GCA_026990725.1 Desulfobulbaceae bacterium | reverse complement strand
ATAAAGGTTTTGCAGACCTCTGCCTTACCGCTTGGCTACGTCGCCTCATCATGTAGCGGCACTTTATACCATAGATAATGATTTTGACAAGGGGAAACAGCACTTGGCAAAAGTTCTTTTGTCGACCATGGACGAGAGGATAAAAAAAAGTTTTTCAGGATTACAGATACATGGGAACGACAGTACAGGCGTTAATTCAAGATAACGAAAAAGATCTGAAAGAGCTGCAGGAAACAACAGGATATTTTTTTAAGAATCTTGAGTTGTTGCAAATCTCCATGGTGCACAGTTCCTTTGCCTTTGAAAGACTGGATTGCGGCCGCCACAATGAAACGCAGGAATTCCTTGGTGACGCTGTCCTGGACCTGACAGTCGGTCATTTACTTTTTGTCCGGTTTCCGGAGATGCGTGAAGGCAAATTAACCAGAATACGATCGGCTCTTGTCAATGAAACAGGTCTTGCAGAAATGGCACGTTCCATCAACCTGGGTAAGTATATCCTGCTCGGCCGGGGGGAGGATGCGTCCTCTGGGAGGGAAAAATCATCAATTCTTTCCTGCGCCTTTGAGGCCCTGGTCGGGGCAATGTTTCTTGACGGCGGATATGATGCTGTCAAAGAGTATGTCGAACGAACCTTTGGTCCCCTGGTTGAGGAAAGGGGTGATAGCCTTACCATAAACGATGCCAAGAGCGGGCTCCAGGAGCGGTTGCAGGAGCAGTATAATGAAGGCCCCCGTTATGTTCTTGACGCGGAGGAGGGGCCTGCCCATGCACGGTTTTTTTCTGTATCCGTGCATTTTCGAGAGACGGTTTTAGGAGCCGGGCGTGCTTCCAGTAAAAAAGAGGCAGAGCAGCAGGCAGCCCGGGCCGCTTTGAAATTATTAGATGAATCGTAGCCGGCCGTTGTGGCTGAAAACGTTTTTTTCGCAGCAAGGAAAGACCTGCTTTGTTGGTTTGAGGCGGGCATTGGTGATAATGATGAAAAATGTGGTACAGGTATCCTGTTTAATACTATTGGCTTGTCTTTTGGGGGCCAGTGAGGTCGTTGCAACTAACATCGCTTTTCTTGACAAAACTCTGATCCACGAGCTGAATTCGGGTATTTATGAAATTGTGACGCCAAAACTCGAGAGCGACCAGATCACCTATGCCCGCAAGTTGCCTTTTGATCAGTTGGATTACGCAGAGAGAAATGAGAAGTTTTTCAGTATCGGAACGGCTTTTTTTATAAACGATAAGGAGCTGATGACGGCCGCCCATGTGTTGCCGCTCATGTATTTTTCCCTGTTGGATACATATTATATCCGTGACAGCCAGGGCAAGACCTATCCCATCAATATGATCAGAAAATATTCGACAATACGGGACATGGCGGTTTTTGATTTGAAACAGTATCCGGACATTGTTACACCGCTTACGCTTGATGGAGATGTTGCGATTGGTGATACGGTTTTTTCAGTGGGCAATGCCCAGGGAGAGGGGATTGCCTATCGGGCCGGTCAGGTTGCATCATTTACCCCTGAACGTGAATACGGGAAATGGAAGGATATCCGGTTTACATCTCCTGCGTCACCCGGCAACAGCGGCGGGCCTTTGCTGAACCTGCAGGGTAAGGTCGTTGGAGTGATTGTTAAGAAAAATCAAAGTGAAAATTACAATATTGCCGTTCCAATCAAGGAACTCGACGCTCTTGGCGACAAGGCTGTGTTTCATCTGCGGCATGTACGGGCTGGTATTTACGGTGTGGATGATACCGTGACCCGGGACTGGTCATTTTCAGCTCCATTGCCGGAAACGGTTCCTCAACTCAGTTCCAGGGCCCAGGAATCTTTGAATAAGCATTTTATTGGACTTAATGAGGAATTAACTGCCAAGGTGAGTGATAAGGGCTTTCCCAGGGGGGAAAGGTTCAGGGATTATCTGAGAAAACAGTCAATTGTCACAGGTTTTGCGCCTCTGCTTCCGGGTAAGGATTTTAAAAAATGGAGCGTTGAGGGCTGGCTTGGTGACAAAATGCCCATCTCCGCTGATCAGAATGTCTATAAAGCCAGAGGGCTTTTTACCGACCTGCAGGTCCTTGCTGAAAAACCTGAAGATATGAGTCTTAAGGACTTTCTTGATTCACCTAAAGCTGTCATGGATACTATTTTACAAGCCGTTTCCCTGTTTCGCCAGGTTGGTACGGAAAAGATTGGTCTGACCAGCCTTGGTGAGCCGGAAAAGACAGAGATAGTACAGGATAAGCTGGGAAGGCAATGGATATCATCGCTCTGGAATTTACCTTATGATAATACGTTTGTGTATGGTGCCTGCCTGCCGTATCCCAAGGGAGCTCTCTGCCTGTTTGACCGAAAGTATAACGGGAGCAGGAAGTATGGTTATTTTGACATGATTCATGAGGGGTATAATGAATTTGTCGTTGGATATGAAGGTGAAGTTCAAGACTGGGAGGAATATTTTGGCTTGGGGGACAAGTATTTACCCAAGGTTTTACGCGGGAGTTCAATCAAGGGCGGGGAAGGCCGTCTTGACGTCTCGTTACCGGAGTTTTCGATACATTTTACAAGCGATAAAATTCATAGAGATTCTTCAGTTCATCTTCATATGGGCTACTCAAATACCAGCCTTCTTGCCGAGGATATTATCCGGTTCGAGCTTTTTCCGGTTGAGGGTGGTCGAGCCAATTACCGGGTTCAGGAGTATTTTGAACCAGGTGTTTACGGTCGGGCCAGTTATAAGGTGAGCTGGAAAGAGCTTTTGGAAAAAACCGGGGATTATTCCGGAAAAACCATTAACAAAGGGGATCGTCTGGTAATCAGGCAACCTTTTGCAAAGACCAAACAGGTCGTTTCCGCATATGACGGAACCAAAATAACCAGAATCTTTGCCGCTGGCTGCTCCTTTGACCTTTCGGGTCAGGATGTGGCTCAGGATTGTGCCGAGTTTATTCAAAGTGTTGACTTCCTTCGTAAAAAATAGTCAATCCTTGTTCTGACAAAGTCTATGCCTCTGGTCATCCCAATTTTTATTCCCCATGAGGGGTGCCCGCATTGTTGTGTTTTCTGCAATCAACAGAAGATCAGTGGCTTTACGGTAGAGCCTGTTACCGGTGAAGATGTCACGAGAATTGTTACTACCTGGCTTGAGCGGTCTGAAAAAGAGTACGACCGGGTTCAGGTCGCTTTTTATGGCGGTAGTTTTACTGGTCTGGCTCGGGCAAGACAAGATGAGCTTCTTGCGGCTGTGGTACCTTTTGTTGCGCAGGGCAGGGTGGCGTCAATTCGCCTGTCCACGCGGCCGGATTATATTGACAGAGATATAATCGAGTTTTTGCAAAGACATCATGTGGGCACGGTGGAACTTGGTGTTCAGTCGATGTCTGATACCGTATTAACACTCTCTGGCAGAGGGCATAATGTGGCCGATGTGGTCAGGGCCATGGGCATGCTTGCACAAAGCGGCTTGGAAACAGGGATTCAACTCATGCTTGGTCTGCCAGGGGAAAGCCGCAGGATTTTGCGGAAAACTGTTGAGCAGGTTATTGGCCTGGGGCCTGATTTTGTCAGGATTTATCCGGTTTTGGTGGTGCAGAACAGTATGCTGGCAACCTTGTATGCTCAAGGCCAGTATCAACCTCTCAGCCTGAACAAAGCTGTGCTCATGGCAGCCTGGATGAAAAAGCGTTTTGATCAGGCCGGGATCCCGGTGGTGAGGATGGGGCTTCAGGCGGGAAAACAGCTTGAAAAATCTCTTATTGCAGGTCCCTGGCATCCCGCATTTGGTGAACTGGTCCAATCACGTCTTATGTTTAATCAGACCAGAAGACTTCTTGGCCAGGCAGACTCTGATTCAGGAATAACTGTTTCTGTCTCTGCCAGAGACGAATCAGTCTTCCGGGGGATGAAGTCGCAGAATATAAAACGCTTACGACAGTTACATCTGGTTGATTCATTTAAGCTGGTTTTTGATCCTGACCAACCGCGACATACTGTTGTTCAAATGTCGTAAGATAAACTAAATTTATCCATTATTTTTTTATAGTTATATGCTTAGTATCAGTAATCTCAGCCTGCAATATGGCTCAAAACATATTTTTCGTGAAGCCTCAGCACAGGTTTATGACAGTGATCGAATCGGCCTTGCAGGGGTTAACGGCACTGGTAAATCAACGTTGCTGAAGATCATGTGTGGTGAACTGGAAACAGACCCGGGCATAGTAACCCGGGCGTCCTGGTTTACTGTCGCCTACCTCCCGCAGGAAATCACAATCGAATTGGGCGCCCGCTCGTTATTTGATGAGGCTGAAAGCGCATTTGATGAAGCGCTTGCCCATCAAAAAGAGTTTGATGAAATAGGTCGGAAGCTTGCAGATCTTAAGGAGGGCCATCCGGATCTTGAAGCGTTACTCGACCGGCAGGGGGAGCTGCAGCATTTGCTGGAAGGGCATGATATTTTCAGGATTCGCCCTGAGATCGAACGTATTCTGTTTGGGCTGGGATTTTCCAAAGATGATCTCGTCAGGCCGGTCTCGGATTTTTCCGGCGGTTGGATTATGCGGCTTTTGCTGGCCAAGTTACTCTTGAAAAAACCTTCATTACTTTTGCTTGATGAGCCAACAAATCATCTGGACCTGGATTCCCTGACCTGGATGGAGGATTTTTTGCTTCAGTACCAGGGGGCAATGGTCATTATTTCACATGACCGCAGTTTTCTTGACCGGGTAACGACGAAAACATGGGAATTGAGCCTTGGCCGATTGACGACCTATAAGGGCAATTATTCACATTATCTTGTTGAAAAAGAGCAGCGTATGGAGCTTGAACGGGCTGCCTACGATAACCAGCAGGCAATGATCAAGCAGACTGAGCGGTTTATTACCAGGTTCAGGGCAAAATCCACCAAGGCAAAACAGGTGCAGAGCCGGGCAAAACAGCTGGAAAAGCTCGAACGTATTGAACTGTCTGAAACAGAACGAACCATCCATTTCTCTTTCCCGCCTGCGGCTGCTTCCGGCCGCGATGTCTTGCAGCTACAGGATGTGAACAAGGATTTTGATGGCAAGAGGGTCTTTAACAACGTGAGTTTTGACCTTCAGCGGGGTGATAAACTTGCAGTTGTCGGGGTCAATGGTGCCGGTAAGACCACATTACTGAAAATTATGGCAGGAATTGAACCGGCGACAGGAAAGATCAGGCAGGGACATAATGTTATCTTGACCTATTTTGGCCAGCATCAGGCCCAGGAACTCAGTGCCGAGCTCACAGTTCTTGATACCGTCTATCATGCCGCTCAAGACATGACCATAACCCAGGTTCGGTCGCTACTCGGTGCTTTTCTATTTACCGGTGATGAGGTCGAGAAAAAAGTACAGGTGCTCTCCGGCGGTGAAAAAAGCCGGGTGGCACTTGCCAAAATGCTCATTAAACCGGCCAACCTCATGCTTCTTGATGAACCGACCAATCATCTGGATATCACTTCTCAGGAAGTTTTGCAGGAAGCGATGCAGCAATACGAAGGAACTATAATCGTCGTCTCCCATAACCGTTATTTTGTGAACTCTTTTGTCAATAAGGTTCTTGAAATACGAGACGGGAAAGCAACAATGTATCTTGGAAACATTGACGACTATCTTGCTTCCAGACAGCAAGCGGAAGAGGTTGAGCCTCTCCGGCAGAACTCTTCCGCAGATAAAACAAAACCTGCAGAAGCAGACAACCGTGATCGTAAAGCCCAGCGAAAAGAACGGGCAGAAAAACGGAAAAAGTTGAGCGGCCGGTTAAAGCCGTTGAGAAAGAAATCCGCTGCAGCTGAAAAAGAGATTGCCTCGCTTGAAAAGCGTAAGGAAGAGCTGGAGACATTGATGGCTGATCCGGAATTATATGCTGATCAGCAGCGTTGGGCCGACGTCAGCAAAGAGTATAATGGTGTTAAGCGCCATCTGGAACGACAGTATGAACAATGGGAAAAAGCCCAGGAACAGATAGAGGATCTGGAGCAGGGGACGGCCTGAGAGAGTTTGCGAATAATCTGTTTTTGGAAGGTCGTGTTCCAGAAAAAAAGGCTTTGGAGAAAAAACTCCAAAGCCTTTTTTAATTTTTACTGCAAGCTGAAAATGTTTGCAGCCTCATTAGCAAAATATTTTATCATTTAACAAATATCTTCAAAGCATTGAGGGACTCATAGGTCAAACCACCTGTAGCCAAGCCGTTTTTCCTTTGGAATTGATCAAGGGCTTTCATGGTACCGCTGCCAAGTGCGCCGTCAGCAGGACCGGGATCAAAACCTTGATTGGCCAGGGCCTGCTGAATCTTCTGGATGACATCTTTGGTCATGTTGGTGTCACAGAGAACTGGCTGCCAGGACATCTGCTCGTCACTTTCTTTTACCAGTTTTGTCACAACCTGACGTTCTTCTTTAATGGGGGTACGTACTTCTTTTGCAGGAGATACAAGGGTTTTTACTTTAATTGTCTTGTACTCTGCAGGTATGGAAATTTTACGTACTTCAGCAGGCTTATCAACAACCCGTTTTTTTATAGTTTTGAACTGTGCCGGAATTTCGACTTTTTTTACGGTCGCCGGGGTTTTGAGTACCTGTTTCTTCAGAGTCTTGTAGGTTGCTGGAATGTTAACCAGGCACATGATGTCGCCAGTTGCATGGTCGATCTTGTCCAGCAGTCCGTTTCCTTTTTTCCAGGCAGTCCGTGCCGGTTTGTCAACAACTTTTACCTTGACGGTCTCGTAAACAGGTTTGGTTGCTTCAAGTTTGTATGTTGCGGGAACAACTTCAACTTTTTCCTCAACAGTTTTGTATGTTGCAGGAATAATTTCGATTTTTTCACTGGGCTCTTTCACAACTACTTTTTTCTCGATCCACTCATAAACTGCGGGAATAACCTCAACTTTTTCCCCTGCTTCACGTTTGAGGATTTCTTCTGTAACTTTTTTAAATTTGGCAGGAATCAGAACTTTTGCATAACATTTTCCAGCCTCAGCATTGGGCGGGAACAGGCTGGCGCTTGGATCTTGTGCGGCAACAGATGCTGCGGCAGAACAGAAGATCAGTCCTGCTGATAATGAGAGCACAAGTGATGTTTTACCGATTTGTTTCATTGTCGCTTTCCTCTTTTAAGTTGGTGGACGGTGTTTATAAAAAGACATTTTCAGGTTAATTGGTTCAGTCAATCAGTTCCGGGTTCCTTTTTTAGGAGATTGGCCGAAAAAACGTCTTAAATAGCTTTTGTCGTTTAGCCTGTCTCATGTATCGGTATTCAGGAATAATAAATTTCTGAATAGAAATATCAACAGACATTAAGTGAGGAAAAATACGAATAAAAATTTTCCCCTTGCCGGTAACGGCTCTGCCGGTTCATATTTCATAGAAAAGATAAATTATCTGTCACCATTTATACATGGTGCCCCCTCAGACAGGATAAAGTGCAATAATACTTACAAAACAGTAAGTTGTAAGTCAAGAGTTTTCCCTCTCTTCCTGCAAGCTGTTGGCTGGCAGTGGTCTTGAGAGAACTCATTTGAGCCTTAAGGAGACAGCTTAAATGGACAAATCATAATTCCAATAGAAAAACAAGTCAGGTAAAGAATTGGTTAGAGGTTTGTTTTTTCACAGTGTGTTCTGTTCGTGAAGAAGTAATTTTGTGCCGGAGGTCCATAATCAAGAGAAATCAGGCACCAGTCAGATACTCGAGAAAAAGGGGAGACTGAGATAGTTTTATAAAAAATCAGGGCCAGAATGAACAACAGAAGAGTGAGGCCTATGGTTGCGCTAGAAAACATAATGTTTTTTGGAGGCCATGGTTTACTACAGATGCTGGATTGATCATATTGATGGCTCCTGGTGCCATGGACCAGGCCAGAGAGAATGAAAGCATTACGAGAAGAAGTGACACCTCCTCTCAGCCATGAAGTTTTGTTCGTGTAGGGGGATTTAATCAGCAACCAGCGCTTTTTTTACAGCACTGGCCGCATGGATGAGAGTCGTGTCAAAAAGCGGCAGGCTGGTATCTTCTTTCCTGAGCAGCATGCCGATCTCAGTGCAGCCCAGAATGACGGCTTCAGCATCTCTTTGGGCGAGATTATCAACGGTTCGTAAATATATATCCCTTGAGGCCGGGCTGACTTTTCCCAGGCAGAGTTCCTGGTAAATGATATTATGAACAAGCTGTCTCTCCGCTTTCCCGGGAACAATCACCTGGAGTCCAAATTTTTCTTCAAGCCGTCCCTTATAAAAATGTTCTTCCATGGTAAAGGCGGTACCCAGCAGACCGACTGTCTGTATTTTTTCATACTGCAGGGCTTTGCCTGTGGCATCTGCAATATGGAGTAAGGGGATGTGCACTGCCGCTTCTACCATATCTGCCACCTTATGCATGGTGTTGGTGCAGAGGAGAAAAAAATCGGCACCGCCAGCCTCAATCCCCTGCGCAGCATTGCCAAGTATTTCACCTGTCTTCTGCCAGTCACCCTGGTGCTGGAGTTTTTCAATTGGGGCAAAATCAACGCTGTACATAACAATCCGGGCAGAATGCAGCCCACCGAGTTCTTTTTTTATTCCCTGATTAATGGCCCGGTAATAACCGGCCGTACTCTCCCAGCTCATACCGCCAAGTAGCCCTATTGTTTGCATTTTTTATTTCCCCCGTTGTAAAAGAAATATTGCCTTGATGCGTTTTTGCCTCCGGTGAAGAGCCTAAAGACCCGGATAGAGAAGTCTGATCCACT
>JALXCX010000035.1 GCA_026990725.1 Desulfobulbaceae bacterium | reverse complement strand
TTACAATGGCCAATTCTCCTGTATAGCCAATGCTTCTGATAAATTTTTTTGCTTTTGTTCCCCGGACAACAACAAGATCAAAGCAACGAACCAATGCATACACAATACGCTCAACTATCCTGCTTGGCCGTTGCATACCGGCGGCGATAGGATTTTCCGACTGCCATCCCCCGCCCACCAGTTGTAACGCCCCAGAGGTCAACTGAAAGCAGGAGGGCCTGCCGATAACAGATCCGAGCACTTGCGCTATCATGGCATTGGGAAACATATGATAGCCGATGATAACGTCTGGCCGTTCCAGCAAGGCTACCCTGAAAGCTAAAACGAACTTGCTGATCGCCCTGGGAATATACTTTCGGACGAGAGGAGAGGGACATACATACTGCACTTTGTTCAGGGAAAATATTTCCTGATCACAAACAAGAAATATTTTCTCTATATTGGAGTGGGAAAAGGGAAGAATATGGGAAACAAACCAGTTTACATTATGAAATGTCGTTATAATCAGAACAGTATTTTTTTTCTCCCACGGGGGCTGTTTTTTTCTTTGCAGTACCTTCGTTACACCAAGAGCCGTACCATAAATGAAGAATAGGAGTAAAAAGCAGATTCTGCCCTTGATATATTTAATCAACAAATACAAAATTCCCCTTGATAGAACCGAAAAACCAATAAGGTGGAGTTATCGATCTCTTTTTCGGCCACACATTAACATAAAACCAAACAACCCGGCGCCGGTAATCAGAAATGTGCCGGCTTCCGGCACATGGACTTTTACATTATGATATGTTACGGAGGTCGGATTGACGTCGTCCAACCCGCTATACTGTTGCCCGGAAATTTGCGTCAACGCATACCGATGCCCTGCCAATAATACTATATTGGATGTAGCGGCAGCATATAAATTCGAGGTCATATCCGTTAAATCAGAAAGATACACTCTGTTTGTCCGGAAAGGAGACGCATCCAACATCCGACCTCCAACATCAAAAGATGCATTATCCCCTAAAATATCAAATAAAACACTCCACTCACTGACGGCACTGCCATGATCAAAATTGCCCGGCGCCCCGGATATGTCATCAAAAAGGTCAACCTGAGTTACGACTTCAAACGTATCAGCCCACATATATATATCTGCATCTGCACGAACAAACGGGGCATTGTTACTCGCAGCCTGGACGGAAACCGAGCCATCGGCAAGCAATGACCCTGTCTTGGTGACCAAGTTTGCCGTGCCTATAATATGTCCGGTGGGCGGATACTCGGTATTCGGCCCCCATATTGCCGATACGTTGAGATTATACTCCTCCCAAACAATATCCATTATTGCAGTTGCGTCGGCAGGACCAGCAAAACAAAAACATGCCGATATCGCTGCCAAAAAATTGCAACAATACCATCCTGCTCGTTGTCTATTTTGCGAAAAAGCCAATAGGGACACAACTCTATTTACTCCCACTTTTTTTCCTCCTTTTTTCAACAAACGCAGATGGTTGAAAAAACTCTTCTGCCACAGCCGCAATAAACAATAAAAACCCGTAGGGGCGGCTTTAGCCGCCATATTTTCCATGATTATTCCAATCATTCGCCTGAGAAAAGCGCCATTCTATCTGACATGCTTTCCACAAGGCGACTGAAGTCGCTCCTACGGACTTTAGGTTGTGCGGGCAATACCCGCCTTGGGATACTATTTTCTCAGCGTCAAATGTGCCTGTTTTATCACGAGAATTCAAGAGTAAGGCGCTGATAATTCCTCAGCTCATGGCCGGCAATACTTTCTCCGCACACGAAAGAATAATCTCGCAGCCCTCCAGCAACTCATCTTTACTGCATGTAAGCGGCGGAAGCAATTTCAAAACGCCATCATCCCTGCCGGCGGTTTCAATAATAAGTCCACGGGAAAAACAATCTGCCGATATTTTCCGCGCAAGAGAAGAATCCAGGTCGGAAAAATCAACGCCGACAATCATACCCAAGCCCCGTACTGTAACGCGACCATTTAAAGAAAGAAAACCTTCCTGTAATTTTTTCCGCACCATTTCACCATGCTCGATAACGGTCGCCGCCATATTATGCTCATGAGCATAATGCAGAGCTGCCGTCGCCGCCACCAAGGCGACCTGATGCCCTCGGAAGGTGCCAGTATGTTCGCCGGGTTTCCAGACATCAAACTCAGGCTTTATCAAAACGATGGACATGGGAATGCCTATACCGCTAATCGATTTTGAAAGGGTGACAAGGTCCGGAGTGATACCTGCTCTTTCAAAAGAAAAAAAAGAACCGGTCCTGAAACACCCGACCTGAATATCATCACAGATCATAACGACATGATATTCCGTACAAAGACGGCGTATTTCCTGCAGCCAATGCACAGGGGCAACATTCACTCCTCCTTCCGCCTGCACGGTTTCCAGTATCACCGCCGCAGGTTTTGTGATTGTTTCATGCCTGCCCTGGAACACTTTTTCAAGCTCCCTGCAGCACTGTTCATCTTCTGCTTCATCTGTAGGGAAAGATAAAAAATCGACATATTCAAGAGGAATACCGGCTGCACGCCTGTTTGTTTTATTGGAGGTAACCGACAAGGCCCCTATCGTCATACCATGGAACCCACCCTTGAACGCCAAAATGTTTCTTCTTCCGGTTACCTTACGGGCAATCTTTAACGCCGCCTCGACCCCATTCGTTCCAGTGGGACCGCAAAACTGCACCTTATATGAAAAATCTTTCGGGGCAAGAATCATCTCCTTTAACGATGTCAGGAATTGCCTTTTCGCAACAGTATACATGTCCAGGGCATGCAGAACTCCACCATCTAATAAGTATTGAACAACCTTGTCTTTAATAAATGCGTTGTTATGACCATAATTCAGAGCGCCGGCACCTGCAAAAAAATCCAGGTACTTTTCACCCGTTTCCGTAAATATATATGCTCCTTCGGCCTTATCAAACACCTTTGGAAACGATCGACAATATCCCCTGACATTTGACTCTAATTCTTCAAAAATATCCACAAAATCACCCCTTTTTGTTTAATGATCTCACAAAAATCAAACCAGTCATTCTTATACCCGTAGCGATCCATAGTATTTCTAAAAAAAAATGTGGGCTTTTCTTTCCTGCAACTAAGGCCCTGTAAGGGTGACTTCAGCCAACATGTTTCCTTGAGTATCACAATCGTTCATTCGGAATGGCGGACAAATAAATTTACCCCTGTTCATACAATCATTTTGCCACGTCCGATATGTGAGGAGATAACCGGATAGAAATTATGCCGAATTTTAACGGCAAGTTTCTTACTCTGCATGGTAGAAATTCAAAAATAAGCTTTTCCTACCTGCCTCAAAAAAGAAAATTCTGCGCGTCCATGTCCATCATTGAAGGAATCGCAGCAAACCAGCAACCTTCCGCCTCACGACAGCTCGCATGGAATCAGTCAATACAAAAGGCCAATAGATACAAGGTATTATCAGTCCACTGATGACCATTCCCCACATCAGCATGGAAAGCGGATCTTCATGATAGCATCTCATTATTACCAGCACGACGAAATAAGGAAACAATAGACTTATGGGCGTAAGAACACATTTACGCACATACTGCAGCAGCGGCATACCCAGATACCTGTGTGCATAATAGGGCGTATATAGTCCGACCCCTATCCAGAGTAAAACAGCAAAAACGCCAACAGCCCAAGTTATATCAATGGTAGTCATTCTGAAAAGTAAAAAAACGATCAAAAGTCCCATAAAAGAGAAGGTTAACCGCATTATTCCAAGACGTCCATGCATATTTGCGCCACTGATCACGCTGACAAGGGGAAGATGAAAAATAGGCGGGAAAAAAGCCACAATCATGACAAAAAACAAATGTGGATGCACATATTGTTTTCCCATCCATACAGCTAACAGGGAATCGCCGCAAACCGCTAAAAAAATAACTACCGGCAGCAGGATGTACGCACCGTTTTTTGATGCCTCAATCAATAAAGCAGCCATCCCCTCCCTGTCATGTTTAGCATGGATCGAACTTGCCGTGGGCACCAGAACAAAGGCGTATCTGGTCATAAAGGTCTGTACATTTCTCATGAGTGCACGAGGACGTGCATAAAGGGCGAGAAAAGCAGGGCCGAAAAACCAGACTATAAATAAATTCATCGTCTGATCCGTCAGCATGTCCCCAAGGGAGGGAAGAAATGTTTTTAAACCGAAATGCAACATTTCTTTTGCCCTTTGCGGGCGGACATACCGCCGTGCAAGTTGTAATTCCGGGCAGATACGATGGACAAAATAGACCCGTAAACTCAAAACGGAAGCCTCACAAAAAAAATAGATGAAGGCCAGGGTAACCAACCGGCCATGCAACAACAGGACAAAAACCATCCCTATCAGCGTCGCGATCCGACTGGCCACGTTAATATAGTAGTGGATATCCCAGCGGAAACTCCCCGCTAAAACTCCGCCGAATACCGCAAAGATGACCTGGGATGCCAGGCTCATTCCGAGCCATACAAGGATCCACTGGGTTGCATGGGTATATTCGCCGAGTTTAGCACCTATTATACCAGGCAATAATAGATAGGCTGACAGAGTGAGGACAAGAATGAGACAGGCCATGCCAAGCAGCACACACCATACGGAGCTTGCCGATATGTTAACATTTTCCATGTCATCACGGGCAAGATACCTGGCAATATAACGATTAATCGATGACACTATCCCAGCCTGAACAAGGCCGAAATAAGCAATAAGCGTCCAGGAAAAATCCCAGGCCCCAAGCGCCTGGCGCCCCATGGAATGATCAATCATCCTGGGTAGAATAAAACCAGCAATCAGGTAGACAAACTGGGCCAACCAACCAACCCATACATTTTTTACTATACGATTACGTCCGTCTCCCTTTTCCTTCTTTGTTTTCTTGTTCGACACCTCCTCGAGTTGATGTTCAACCTGACAAAAACGCTTGAATTTCCCAAAAAAATTACCATAAACATGCGTTATAATATGCAAATAGTCCCCTCGTAACGGGAAGCCTATCCGACGAAGGGAGAAGAGATCAATATTTATGGCATTCAGCCCCGGTTCAGTCGTCATTGCTGCTTTATACCCACATTTTATCGCAAGGCGACGCACGTGCTTATTTTGGTTGCCGTTTGGATAACATAAATATCTACATTTCATTCTGAGACGATCTTCAATATCCTTCTTTGACATACAAAGTTCTTGTTTAACAACTATAGAATCAAGGGTACCTAATTTAAGGTGACAAGCACTATGGCTACCAATGGTAATCCCGGCATGATTCGCTTTTTCAACATCATCCCAGGTCATAATGGCCGTTTGACTATCCTGTCTCAGCATTTTCCTAAAATCAATATCGGATTCATCCTCCCAACGGCTGATTAGGACATTCAAATCCTGATGAAAATCCAAATCATTTTCCTGTGACAAGTTATAGAGCTTTAAAAAATATTGACATGCATCCCGAAGTGTTTTCCTATTGTTAACATTAATAATTGAAAATGGTTCCTTCCCCTCTACAGGAAAAAAAAAAGGCTCTGTTACACAGTGCTGTAATGCATAGTCAAATACATCAAACCATAGGGGCTGTTGCCCGCCGACATGCTCCGTGGGAATAAAAAATGCCGCTGGTATCCGATATTTTTCCAACAATGGAAGAGCTGTAGTCACATTATTTTTATAACCATCATCAAAAGTAAGGACAGCACAATAAGGTAAAATAGGTTTCTTGCCCGCCAGCATGGCGACGGCATCGTCCATGGAAACAAAGGTAAACATCCTGGTTAAAACGGGAAGGACTTCTTCGAAACGTCGCAAGGTACATTGCTGTCGTAGGGGATACCATGAATATTCCTTTTCTTCGACTACCCCGTGAATCGAAAAAATGACTATTCTTTTTTTATTCAGGACTCTGAGAATTTTATATAAACCAGTAAAGCTAATGAAGACTAAAAAAAATCTTTTCAATGTGGCATTCTGCATATTTATTCCGGTTGTCCGCTCATCTGGCAATATACTTATTCGCATACCACTAAAACTCATGATTAATGGCGTCGTAAAAACTTCGATTTACTGCGTCGTGTCTCCTGTGGCGATTCTCAACATACTATATGTGTAGTTAAGACCCGCCACAGAACACTAACCTTGTATATCTGTATTTTTACTTAGCCATCTTTAAGCATTGCCTGGACTTTTTACGAGTTTATCATGATTGCTTGCTGAAAAATTCCTTTACCATCATTTTCATAAAAAGAATATTGGTGACAAAATATCGTTTCCATAATCGACGCGGCTCCTGTTTCACCCGGTACAACCATTCCAGGCCGAGACGCTGCCAGGCCTCCGGCGCCCGCTCCACCTTACCGGCCATGACATCAAAGGACCCACCTACTCCGTGACAGACAGGCACGCCCATTGTATCGCTCCATCGGGCGAGAAAGTTCTCTTTCTTGGGTGAGGTAATCGCCACAAAGAGAATATCCGCTTTTGAACGCGCGATTGCTTCAGCAATGGATTCTTCCTCATCATCGGTAAAATAGCCGTTGCGACGTCCGGCAAGAATGACTCCCGGATAATCCCGGGCAATACGGTCGGCAACTTTTCCGGAGACCTCTTCGGTTGCGCCAAGACAATAAACCCGGTATCCAACTTTATTGCCCCGCTCCAACAGGCCATACATCAAATCAATACCCGCAATACGCTCCGGCAGAGGTTTGCGTAAAATACGGCTTGCCCAGACCACGGACACACCATCGGCGAGAATTACATCGGAAGAGAGGACATCTTTTTCGAGTATTGGGTTCCGCTGCATATTGACAATCTTTGCCGCATTCACCACCCCTATCTGTAATTTTTGCCGATGGCTTATCGCCCCATGGATACGGTCAAGGACCTGCTCCATGGTCACTGCATTTATCGGGATGTCGAAAAGATTCGCTACAGGAAATAACGTTTGAGTCATGGTCTGCAATATTTTGTTTTTCAGGGAGCAAAATCGGATAGAAAAGGTTTCATCCCTGCTATCCAAATTCCATATCCTTGTCGATTAAGATGTATGCCGTCACCAATATAGTATTGTGCTTTTAAATTACCTGAAAAATCAACAAACACCATGGGGAAAGCCCTTTCGCTTCGCGAACAGAGTATAACACCCAAGATTCGCAATCATTTTTGTCGTAGAATCAAAAAAAACAGAATTGTAGACATCAGGCATATTTTTTCAATTCGTTGAAAATTATTACCAAATTAAATAAAATAGCTTCTACTCTTAAAAATCGAAGCCTTACAGGAATAATTATCAAGAAAATTTTCCACTGAGGAGCCCACTTTGCTTCTTAATGCCTACGTTTTTCCCCAAGGTTCCCATAAACAAACCAATGGCACACCACTCCAGGGCATTATCCTGTGAAGGATAGAACGTACAGGCAAACATCCCGCTGACCAGGGCGGTCACGACATAAGCAAGACAAAAGCCGGCAACGAGCCGTGTGTATTCATCTGTTCCCGTCTGCCGGAATAGATGAATCGCCCAACGTACTATTGACCCCAAAAAAAATAACCCTATACAAAACCCAATGACCCCCATATCCAGTAGAAACATAAGATAGGCATTATGGGGATGAGTCCAGAACCCTAACCCAAAAGGAAATCCGTCTTCATGCAGGGACTCGAAAACACCGACACGTTCATAGGCCCTCATACCGTAGCCGATAATCGGCGCCTTCTTTATGTATTGCAACACCCGAGGCCAAATGACAAGGCGACCGGAGGTCATTTCATAGAGGTCATGTCCTGCGGCATCCACTTCACCCACTTGTTCTGCGATTGCACTGTGGTGTGACTCCGGTGTAACTCCGGCTAAATATCTATTTTCAGTGCTTGGCATGAGGACAAAGGCCAAGGCAAGGAAAAGAGGAAGAACCAGCAATATCTTGCGCCATTTCAGAATACCGAAGAGGAGCGCACAGGCGATCCAGGCCACTGCCCCGCCCCGGCCGCCGGTGGCCATCAGGGCCACGGTTATCAAACCAAAACATGCATAGCCCAGTTGCTTTTTCCTTCCTGACAGGGCAAGCCGCGTATATACAAACATGCCCCAAGCGGAACTTGCCATATAGGTGGCCAGTTGTACCTTATGATAGCCGATGTCACGGTCAAACACCCGCAGGCTGCGTTTGTTCAAGTCGTCGAGTCCCACCAGAGCCGGCCACATTCGCAACACAATCTGAATTGCCAGCAAAATGCCGGTAAGCAGAACCATTTGCATGGCAAGATGTCCCCGTTCTTTACTGATCGCCCCATGGCAGATGAGCAGGCCGGGAATCAGCCATTTCCAAGCGTTAAAAAAATCTTCCCGAATCAAATCACCGAAGGAAACGGCAGGATAGTCCATTCCATAACTCCAAAAATACCTGGCAAGGGCAAAAATACCATCGGGGTCAAGGAGCATACGATAGCAGGAAATGGTCACCACAACGAGATACAGGAATAACCATCTATTTATATTGGCCGGCACCCGCCACTGAAGGCCCTCCCGATTCTTCTGCGTCAGCCAACCCAACAGGACAAACAACAAGAGGATATTAAAGGGATTCATCCCTGGAATACCTAACATGGATCTTGGCATATCCGGCCGTTCCAGTACCGCAAGAATTGGCAGCGAATAACACAGCGCCCGATACCAATCCTTAAAACTGTACAGGCAGAGATACAGGATAACGA
>JALXCX010000034.1 GCA_026990725.1 Desulfobulbaceae bacterium | reverse complement strand
GTTGATGACTATGTCATGATCCGCGGCAGCTTCTTCCTCCCAGGCAAGGACATACTCACAGCCATTTCGGCCCTGACGAATCCTGGGATGGTCGATATCGGCAAATTTACCGCTCTCATTTAAGACAGCATGCTCAAAAAGCGTGGCAATAATTATGAGCAGTCCGGACCCGCAGATCCCTATGGGTGCTTTATCACCTTCTGTGACATTCATGGGCTCCAGGGCAACCGGATTCAAGCTGAAATCACTTATTGCCCCCTCAACCGCTCGCATACCATGGGTTATACCGCCGCCTTCAAAGGCAGGTCCCGCCGAGCAGGCCGCACAGGCCAGCCAGTCCCGGTTGCCGATAACGATTTCCGCGTTTGTCCCCACATCAATAAACAACGTCAGGAGTTTGGTACGATACATCCCAGAACCCATGACCCCGGCAACGATATCACCACCGACATAACTTGAGATAGCCGGGTAGACAAGAGCCACGCATTGGTGGGGCAGATCGAGCTCAAGATCATCGGCTGCCAGAGGCGGGAAAAAAGTGGACACCGGCACATAAGGGGCCCGCCGGATACTGTCAGGCTCCAGCTCAAGCAGAAGATGCGTCATTGTTGTGTTCCCGGCAATGGTGATGGAATTAATCTCATCACGCGTTACCGGGCCATGATTCAACCCGAAAAGAGGGGCTACATCCCTCAGCATTGAATCGATAATCTCATTCATGGCGCCAATCACCAGATCATGCATCATCTTCAAGCCCCTGGACTTTTCAGCATGGATAATCCGGGCAATAACATCTTCGCCATAACTCATCTGGGGGTTGTAACACGATCCTTTGGCCAGAACTTCACCGGAATTAAGATCTATCAGAACTCCATAAACCGTGGTTGTGCCAATATCAAAGGCCAGTCCAAAATTTCGGTGGTTCCAGCATCCCGGTTGAATATTGAGCAAATGATGTTTGGATTTATCATTTACCGGAAGCTCAAGAGTAACAGTGACCAGAAAATCCTTTTCCCGCAAAGCACGGCGGATTTTTCTCAGCACTGTCAGGCCGGTAACAATCTGATGCTTCTCCAGCTGACTGCCAATTGCCTGAATCAGGCGGGTTACATCGGCCCTGTTGTCGTGAACACTTGGTTTGGCAAGCTCCAGGCAATGCTTTTCTACTGGAGGGAAAAACATACCCTCCTCTTTAATAGTCGCAATATCAAACACATGCATGCGTGCATGATGCCGCGGCGGAACATCTGTTCCCAGCCCACCCTTCTGCCGTCCTGATTCTTCAGGAATGCGCACTGTTACATCTTCATAAACTGTACCTATGCATGCCTGCCTGTACCCCTGCTCATAATCCTGTTGAGAAAGCTTTTCACTTCTGCCGCCTCGCAGATCACCTTGTTCAAGCAGCACACGACATTTTCCACAAACTCCGGCACCGCCACAGGAGGCATTAATATGCAGACCGACAGCCCTTGCCGCCTTTATCAGACTGCTTCCGGACCGCACCTCTACAGTCCGGTTTGCCGGCAGAAAAGTTATTGAGCATGTCCTGTGCGTCTCACTCATTGGACCTGTATTTTATACACAAAATTGATTAAAAAAGAGGACCATCATAACAGCCAGGTTCCATCACGTTTACTTTTTCAACTGGACCAAAAAACAGAAATACAACGCAGCTTATTTCTCAATGAAGATGACAATGGGCGCAAATCCCAGCTCACCGGACAGAATCTATCATTTTAAACGCACCAGCGGGCACATTTCCTGTAAATCCTTTGCCCGCCGGTAACAGGTACTGGCAGAGAAGCAATCTTTATGATATCCTATTTTTTCTCCATTATACCTGAGCCGAACAATGAGTGATACCAAAATAATCGACTTCCATACCCATGCATTCCCCGAGGCTGTTGCGGCCCGCGCCATTCCAGCACTTGAAGAGGCAGGAGGAGTAACAGCCTTTACCGATGGAACCTGCACGGGACTGCTGGCATCAATGGATCGTGCCGGTATAGAAAAAAGTGTGATCTGCTCCATTGCCACGAGAGTCGAGCAGTTTCAATCCATTATCGATTGGTCACAACAGATCAGGAATCAACGAATTGTTCCGCTGCCGTCTGTGCATCCCGATGATCCGCAACTGGCAGACCATGTCAAACAGATTAAAAACCATGGCTTTACCGGCATAAAGATGCATCCCTATTATCAGGGTTTTTTTCTTTCTGAAGAAAAAATGAATCCTGTCTACAGGGTTGTTACAGAGAACGATCTTTTACTGGTTATGCACACCGGCTTTGATATCGCCTATCCACGAATAAGGAGGGCAGACCCGAAACAGATCCTCAGGGTGGTCAAAAAGTATCCGGAGCTCAAACTTATCACGACACATTTGGGGGGATGGGACGATTGGGAAGAAGTGGAAAGACTGCTGATTGGCCTACCAGTGTACATCGAAATCTCTTTTGCACTTGATTTTCTGACCACGGAAAAAGCCCGCAGACTGATTACAGCCCATCCCGAAGATTATATTCTGTTTGGTACAGATTCCCCCTGGGCAGACCAGAAGCAATGCCTTGAGAAATTAAAGAATCTTGAATTAAAAAAGGAACGACTGGAAAAAATCGTCTGGAAAAATGGTTTGAGATTACTGGGGCTACCTGAGGAATCGCCCAGCACTTAAAAGAAGCAGAATAAGCTCTTTAGACAACGCTTCTGAAAAAGAGCTTATTCTGAAGCCAGCAGATCGTTTACGCGGCCAAGAAGAGATTCAAGGGTAAACGGCTTTTCCAGGGTGGCAATGTCATCGCCAAGATATCCAGCCATGGTGAGATAACGCTCAGCCTTAATCGCCCCGCCACCAGACATGGCAAGTATGCGAAGATTAGGATAATCACGAACCAGTTCCATGATGAATTTCAAACCGTCTTTCACTGGCATGATCATGTCGGTGACAACAAGGTCATACGAATTTTTCGCTACCAGCTCAAGCCCCTCTGCACCATTATCTGCAGTGTCGACCACAAACCCTTCATGCTCAAGCATCTGAGTCAGCAAAGATCGGATTTGTTCCTCGTCGTCTACCACCAGTATATGTTTCACTGCCAATGTGCTCCCGCGTTAAAGTTACTAACATATATATTGAGTTAACAACACAGAACGCGGCGAATCAACTTTTTTTTTATTTCCGATCATTTTTCCTTCCGGCAGAGGCGTCCAAAGCCACCTGGAATAGTACCCGAAGACCAATATGCCCGACCGTGCTTAAAATCAACAAACCATTGCCCACCCGGCCTTCGGGTGGCATCCACGAGGATAAAAGGCTGGTCCGAGGAAAATGCCAGATGCAAATGCTGATCCTTTGCATTTAATTCCTGCTCCATAAGCGACATCGCCTCCGGCAGGGTTGGCATGCGCCAGTCAGAGTAACCTGCAAACCCCTCCTGGTTCAACTTTTTGATGGCCTTGCGCATCATGCGGTTACTCATAATATCAAGACCTGCGCGCTGCCACATGAGCCCGGTCACCTTGTCCGTTACCGTCAGGCCGTCTCCGTTGTCCACCAGATAATTTGAAAAACTGCCGTTCGGGTGGCGCTCATGGTCGACAAAATTATACTGTTGTATCAACTCGGCAACCTCCTCTTCAACCACTTCAAGAGGAGTCTCCGGCAGGGTGAGGGTTGTCAGTTCCGCGGGCAAAGGCTCTTCTGCCCCGGGCAGGCCGGTAGCTCCAAGAGAATCCGCCGTGTCCTCTTCCTGTAACGGAATAACCTTGGAATCATCATCGGTTTCTACAACATTTTCTTTCAACCATTGTTTGAGATCTTCATCAATGGCATGAGTGCGTTCAAACAAGGCGACTTTGCCCTGATTATCAACACAACGCTGGACCATATCCTGAGGGGCAAGGATTTCAGCCACAACTCGTGCATGTTTGATACCGCGCTCCATAAGACAAAGCTTTGGTGTTTCAACCCAGGCATCAATAAAAAAATAATAAATACGCTCTTTCCTGCTGCGAACCCGTTCTTTTCCTCCCCAGCTTTCAAAGGTACCAAAGGTATATTCCGGGGTCATCTCCCAGTCTACAGTGGTTGGATTCCCTTCAAGACTCAATTTATCAAACAATCCCATACTTCCTCCGAAATTTTCTGAACAATTGTCAAACAGAACAAGATAGGCTAAGTTGCCATTAATCTTCTCTCACTATAGAGTAATAACCATTACCAAGTCAAGATGAAAATCAATATCAAGAGTGCCACGGGGTGCCCGTTGCCGCTGGGAGCAAATCCCACTCCGGACGGGATAAATTTTGCTCTTTTCTCACGTCACGCCGAAAGTGTTTCTCTCGTCATTGAGACAGAAAAAAAGAACAACGAGCCTGAAAGACTTGTCTTTGATTTCGATCGAAATATTCATAAAACCGGTGATATTTGGCACATTCAACTGAGCGGGCTTCCTGCTGGTATTCGTTATGGCTACCAGCTATCAGGCCCGTGGGAGCCGACGACATCGGGCCACGGATTTAACAACAAACTGACCCTCATCGACCCGTATGCCAAAGAACTCCGGGCCCCTGATTGGGGAGAGGACCGTTCCTGCCTTGGAAAAAAATGCTGTGGCCTGATACCTGACATAACGTACAACTGGGAGGGTGACCGACCGTTGGAAACCCCTCTGCAGGATACTATTATATACGAATTGCATGTGCGTGGTTTTACAAGACATCCTTCTTCGGACTGCTCGTTTCCGGGAACCTTCAAAGGAATCACAGAAAAAATTCCTTATCTGGAGGATCTTGGCATAACAGCAGTGGAACTCATGCCGGTCACAGAGTTTAATGAAAATGAACCCATTTTGCATAACCCTGAAACCGGCGAAAAACTCAAGAACTACTGGGGGTACAGCCCTCTATCCTTTTTTGCGCCTAAATCAGCCTACGCCGGTAACAGGGAACATCCGCTCAATGAATTCCGTGACATGGTCAAAAAACTCCACCGGGCCGGAATTGAAGTTATCCTTGATATTGTCTACAATCATACGGCCGAAGGCGGCTGGGACGGACCCACGAGCTCTTTTCGAGGCATTGACAACACCATCTATTATCTGCTTGATCCCTGGACACGGGATTACCTGAATTTTTCCGGCTGCGGCAACACCTGTAACTGCAATCATCCCATAGTTCGCAACCTGATTATGAATGCCCTGCGCTGGTGGGTTATTGAGATGCATGTTGACGGCTTCCGCTTTGATCTGGCCTCTATCCTGGGCAGAGACCAGCAGGGCAAACCACTGAGCAACCCGCCCATGGTTGAGATTATTGCCGAAGACCCCATCCTGGCGCAGACAAAAATTATAGCGGAAGCCTGGGACGCGGCAGGTCTGTATCAGGTGGGCAGTTTTTCTCCGCATCCCCGCTGGGCCGAATGGAATGGCCGGTTTCGCGATGATGTCCGGGCGTTCATGTGCGGTAAACCCGGCCAGATTCCGGCTCTGGCAACTCGAATATCAGGCAGCTCGGATCTGTACCAGCATAATGGCCGCAGACCATACAACTCGATAAATTTTATCACCAGTCACGACGGCTTCACCCTGGCCGATCTTGTCAGCTATAACGAAAAACATAATCTTATAAACGGCGAAAATAACCGCGATGGCGATAACAACAACCTCAGTTGGAATACAGGTATTGAAGGGCCGACTGATGATCCGCAAATTCTTGAAATGCGCCGTCGAAGAATCCGGACCATGGCAGTGATCCTCTTTCTTTCCCAGGGGGTACCCATGCTCGTTGCCGGTGACGAGTTTGGCCGCAGCCAGCAAGGCAACAACAACGCCTGGTGCCAGGACAATGAAATCAGCTGGATAAACTGGCAACTCTGTGAAGAGAACACGGAGCAATTACTTTTCTTTAAAAAACTCATCGCTCTTCGCCGTACATACTCTGTGTTCCGCAGAACTGATTTTTTCTCGGGCAAAAACAGCCGGGACAATGCCCTGACCGCAGACATCATCTGGCAGGGCCTGCGCCCTGGAGAAGAGGACTGGTCTTACAACTGTCATACCCTGGCCTTTACACTGCTCGACAGACAACCCGAAGGCCACACATCTTTTTTTGTGATGCTTAACGGCCATCGCAGCCAAGCCGCAACATTTACCCTGCCTCATCCCGGAGACATCCCGGATGCCGGCTGCTGGAAATATATCCTTGATGCATCCAGACAATCACTCCGAGATTCACTTTTACCCGGCAAAGACCAAACACTGCAAGGCGGAGAAGAAGTCAACGTGCTGCCCATGACGGCAATTATCCTGCAGGCGAAGAATACTGGCTCTTAAGTCTTACGAACAAAGAAGATACCCTGTTGACAGAAACTGCCCTCAATCCTATATTTATCAATCACGAATTCCTATTGTCATGATTTTATCCGCGTTTGCGGTATTAATTTTTCAGAAGGAGACACAACAATGAAATACACTTTCTGCCTGCCAGCCGTACTTGCCCTTGCCCTGTTTACTACCGGACCGATTCAGGCTGAAGAAGCCCGGCAGGCACCAGCCGCAGACTCTGTTCATCTTAACGGGCAAGCGATCAAAGGAAAGGTTGTAGAAACCATGAATGCCGGCGGCTACACGTACCTGCAGCTTGACAGCGACCAGGGAAAAGTTTGGGTGGCTATTCCGGAGACGAAAGTTGAAAAAGGGAAAGAAGTGACCGCCTCACCGGGCATGGTTATGGCGAATTTTGAGTCAAAAACTCTTAAAAAGACTTTTGACGTCATCGTTTTTTCCCCGGGTCTTGCCGGATCGGGAAGTGCCATGGGCGCAAAAAACAAATCAATGATGGGCGGCATGGGTAAAGCCGATAGTTTCGAAGCGGCGATGATGGCCGAATCAGGAGCGAAAAGCCCGCATGGTTCAATGGGCGGCGCCATGGGAGGTGCCGCGGCAATGGCCCCGCAGTCAGGGGGTTCAAGCACTGCCATTGTTCCCGCAGCAGAGGTAAAAGTCGACAAGGCAACCGGTGAAAACGGCCAAACCGTTGCCGATTGTTTTAACAAAGCCAAAGAGCTGAATAACAAAACTGTTCAGGTTCGCGGCAAAGTTATGAAAATCTCGAAAATGATCATGGGAAAAAACTGGGTCCACTTACAGGACGGAACTGGCAATCCCATGAAAAACACCCATGATCTTGTTGTGACAACCATGGCGGCACCAGCCAAAAACTCTATTATTGTCATGGAAGGAACACTTCATGCCGACAAGGACTTTGGTGCCGGCTATCGTTATGACGCCATTATTGAAGACGCCGTTGTCAAATAATTGTGTCCTTTGCACAAATTAACCCACGTCTTCTTGGTTTTGACTTTGACGGAGTCATCGCTGATACTGCGGAATGCTTTCTCCGCCTTGCCTGTGAAGAACATGGCTTCTGCGGTATCAGCAGAGAAGACATAACAGACTTTGACGTTGAACAATGTCTGGACATGCCCAAAGAGACTGCCCAGGCGATTTTTACCAGCGTTCAGCTTGATTCCATTGGTACAGGCCTGAAACCTATGCCCGGAGCCATTGCAGTTCTTGGTGAGTTGACTGAAAAAAACCCTGTCACAGTGATCACAGCCAGATCCCTGGCCACTCCTGTACACGACTGGCTTGCCAGCAAGTTTCCGCCCTCAACTCTGCCTAGAATACACGTTATTGCCATGGGTGCGCATGACGAAAAATCGCACCACATTCAGCAGCAACAACTGCAATACTTCATTGACGACCGGGCTGAAACCTGTGTTCACTTAAGTAAATGCGGTATTCGCCCTTTTGTCTTTGCCCAGCCCTGGAACGAGAACCGGCATCAACTTCCTGTTGTGCGTTCCTGGCAGGACATAAAAACACTTTGTCAATGACAAGAGAACTCCATGCAATGCCCGAAATGTTCCAGCACAATTCCTGTCTATAAAAACCCGGTCCCCACCGTGGACATCATTATTGAGCTTGAGAGGGGAATCGTACTTATTGAACGAAAGAACCCACCTCATGGCTGGGCTCTCCCGGGAGGATTTGTGGATTACGGCGAGAGTTATGAAACAGCTGCCATACGTGAGGCTCTGGAGGAAACCGGGCTTAACGTAACCCTTGTTCGCCAGTTCCACACCTATTCAAATCCTGAGCGCGACGTACGTCAGCACACTACCTCAACCGTTTTTATTGCCGAGGCTGCAGGAGTTCCAAAGGGCGCTGATGACGCTCTGCAGGCCAGAATCTTTACAAAGAAAAATCTTCCGGAACTGGTCTTTGACCACCAGCAAATTGTAGACGATTATTTCAGCGGGAAGTATTAACCACCAAAGCATGTGATGAGGCAATTTGTGAAACTATGACAGACCTGCATCGTTCTCTTCAGCTGTCACTTAAAAAAAAAGAACTTCGCCTTCTGGACTGGCACACTGGGGCCTTTCTGGAAAAAATTGCCGGCCACGGGCCACATCCCGAGTTATTCCTGGCAGGCACACTGGCTTCAGCAGCCATTGGCAACGGGCATGTCTGCCTGCCGCTTGACCAGGCCCGCAACATGCTTCCTCCTGCCGTCCGCCTGGGTGTTCCCGAGCACGAAAGATGGCGGGGACTCCTGCTTGACACTCCTGTTGTCGGCCACCCTGGAGAAACAGCCCCTCTGATTCTTGATGCCAGGAATCGACTTTATCTGTATCGTTTCTACCGATACGAGACATTTGTTGCCAAAGATCTTCTTGCACGTGCTG
>JALXCX010000033.1 GCA_026990725.1 Desulfobulbaceae bacterium | reverse complement strand
TGCCGGGCGGGATTGTTGAACAGCCTCCCCAAGATTCATCACCACGCTCGGATCCACACCGAAAAACATCCCCACCAGGGCCAGTAATAAAATGCCGGCCCCTCCGGCCTTGACACCGGTCGGGACTTTGCCGCTGCGCCGATCCTCTACATTTGAGCTTCGCCTGCCGTCTCTCCAACGCATAACCTGCCTCCACATTGTTCTTCAAATAATTCAACCCCTTACCCGTGTATCCGGGCAGGGATGATTCTTTTCCAGTAATGTACATAATATATGTACCACTGGTGCTGATCATATTCAAAAAATTCTTTTTTTAAAAGAATATTAACGCATCGTTTGTCTGGTCATATAAACCATTCTGACAATAGCCCCAGTGACAATATACCCTCACACGCCTACGCTCACAGTATTTTCATATTGACAACACCAGTTGCTGCAATAGAGTGCATGATACAAATTGAACCGGGGAGAGACTAATGCTGACAAAAGAAAGCGGACATATCCTGCTCCGGCTTGCGCGGCAAACCCTTGAAGAACAACTGGGGAAAACGCCAACCGATCCGGTTGCCGAAAAAGACCTGACAAACCCGGATCTGCGTGCGCACAGAGGCGTTTTCGTCACCCTGTATAAAAGCGGCACGCTTCGGGGATGCGTTGGCAGTCTGCTCGGCATTGAACCTGTCCCTGACGGAGTCCGCAGGCATGTAATAAATGCAGCCCTCCATGACCAGCGTTTTCCCATGGTGACAGGAGACGAGGTGACAGCGTTAGAAATCGAGATTTCAATCCTTACGGTCCCTGAAGACCTCGCCTATAGCGACAGTGAAGATCTGATTCTGCAATTGCGGCCCCATGTGGACGGGGTCATTTTACGGGCAGGGGCGGGGCATGAGGCAACCTTTCTGCCCCAGGTCTGGGACCAGCTGCCTGTACCGGAAATGTTTCTTGATCACCTGTGCCTCAAGGCCGGCTTGGCCGGGGGCTGCTGGCGGAGCACACAGCCAATGATTCAGACGTACCAGGTTCAACATTTTACAGAAAAAAACAATTGATTAACCCTATCAGGAATGAAGTATTCCCCACAGATTCATTGACAACAAAAAATAATATATGAAAGAAATAGTCTTACCGCCTGAACTTTCAAAGGAACTCTCAGAGATTTATCAGGCCATGCAGGAAGAATACGAGCAGGTAGCCGGTCAAATCCCTCTTACCTGTGCAGGTTGCCCCGATAACTGTTGTGACTCATATTTCCAGCACCACACCTACAGCGAATGGGCCTACCTCTGGGAAGGGTTGAGAAAACTTGACGATGTCACCCTGGACCTGGTGACAGAACAGGCCAGGGAATATCTTTCACTTTGCAAAAAAGCACTTGATGCCGGCAAGCGCCCGCAAATCATGTGCCCCCTGCTTGATCAGGAAAAAGGCCTCTGCGCGCTTTACCAGCACCGAATGCTGGTCTGTAGAATGCATGGCGTCCCGGCGACGCTGGTTCGTCCGGATGGACAGCACATGCGTTTCCCCGGATGTTTTCTCTGCCAGGAAGTTGTTGAAAAGAATTATGCAGAGGATTCCGAGGCCCCGGCCATGGACCGTACCCTGCTCTTCAGAAGACTTGCGGCTCTTGAATCCCGCCTCATGGGAGAACGCCGCCATCTCTACCCACGGGTAAAAAAAACCATTGCCGAGATGATTATTGAAGGTCCGCCCAGCATGACCACACCTCATTGTGAGCGTTAATCTCTGCCATGCTCACTCTTGTTCAACAGAGCTGTAACAAACTGCTTGCCGGGCAATCCATAAGCAGAGAAACTGCATTACAGCTTGCAGCCATCCCGGACCAGGAAGCTCTCTGGTCTGTGGCAAATGAGATCAGAAAACATTTCACAGGAGACAGATTCCACCTCTGTTCCATCATCAATGCACGCAGCGGAAACTGCACAGAAAACTGCCGTTTCTGTGCCCAGTCTGCCAGATACCATACCGGTGTCACCACATACGAATGCGTCGATCCTGTACAGGCCCAGACCATTGCAGAAGACAATGACAGACACGGCGTTGACCGGCTGTCCCTGGTCACAAGCGGCCATTCTGTTGCAAGTGACACACTTGATAAACTGGAAAACATTTATGCCGGGATCAGTCGTCAGACCAAACTTCAACTCTGTGCGTCCATGGGCTTTCTGGATAAAGCCGTTGCCAACCGGCTCGCGGAGATGGGGGTGAGCCGCTATCACTGTAACCTTGAGGCCAGTAAAAAGTTTTTCCCATCCATCTGCAGCACGCACACCTGGAAGGAAAAAACAGCGACCCTGCGCCTTGCCCGGGATACCGGTATGTCAATCTGTTCAGGGGGGATTATCGGCATGGGAGAAAGCATGGCCGACCGGATTGACCTGGCCCTTGAGCTCCGGGAACTGGGGGTGCTGTCCATCCCGATCAACATCCTGACCCCCATCAGCGGCACGCCCCTGGAAAGCATAAAGATCCTGCCCCTGCGGGAGGTATTGACCACCATTGCCCTGTTCAGGCTCATCAACCCCGGGGCCGTCATCCGCATGGCCGGAGGCAGGCAGCAACTGGGAGAAGAACAGTACTGCTGCTTTTCTTCGGGTGCAAACGGAGCCATAGTGGGGAACTATCTCACCACCATTGGCAGTACTCTTGATCATGATCTTGAGCAGATTCACCAACTGGGTTTTACCCTGAACAGGACAAGCGTTGCAGACGGGTAAGCCGTGAGGATTCTGGCGATATCCGATATTGAAGTGCGGGAACTGAAGGATAACTTTGATGCCGGCCAGTTTGGCAAGATTGACCTGATCCTCTCCTGCGGCGATCTGCCCCCTGAATACCTCACCTCTGTTCGGCAACGCATCGACGCACCACTGTATTATGTGCTTGGCAACCATGACCTGCGCTACCGGCAGAGCCCGCCTGTGGGCTGCATGGACCTGAGTTTTACCACGACCAGCATTGGCGGTCTGCGCCTGCTGGGCATTTCTGGATCAAGATGGTATAATGGAGGAAAGCATCAATATCATGAGACACAGATGCGTCTACAACTCTTCAAGCTCTACTTTACCCTCTGGCGAAACCCTGTGGATATTGTCTTTGCCCATGCACCTCTGCGCCATATACATGACGCAGAAGACAGATGCCACCGCGGGTTCAGGTCATTTCACAACCTGATACACAGGTTTCAGCCCAAATATTTCCTGCATGGACATATACATGCCAGCTTTCGTAAAGATACAGAACGGATAACCCGAATCAACAACACAAAAATTATTAACTGTTGCGGCTCTTATGTTTTCGAACTGTAAATTTCTGCAAAACTTCAGCAAAAAACAAAAAAGCCCCCGGCAATTTGACAAGGTTCGGGAAGCTGAAGAGGCCTCCGAAACCATTGACCGGGGCGCTGTAGAGGTGCCAATTAATAAAATTTGCGGGACCGTGGGCCGCTACCGTGATTTTGATGGAGAGTTCAGAGCTAGAAACCGGGGAGGGGAAGCCCGTTTTCAGCAAATTCTTGAAGCAATGCGCAGTGGCGCTGCATTGCCACCGGTTTCCCTGTACCAGATTAAAGATGAATACTTCATCCTGGACGGACATCACCGGGTTGCCGCGGCCAGAGAGCTTGGCCGGGAGACAATACATGCCCGTGTTGTTGAATTGCTGCCGGCAAAACAAACCCTTACCAATCAACTCTATCTTGAAAAAATCAATTTCAGAGACACTGCCGGACTGCTCAAATCCATCTCGCTCACAGAACTTGATCAATATCATCATCTGGAACTGCAGATAAAAGAGCACCAGCATTGGCTTGCCAGCCAAAACAGAACAGATGTCAGCTACCAGCAGGCCGCACAGGACTGGTACCAGACCATTTATCTTCCTCTGGCCACCCTGATAAGCAGCAGCGGCCTGGTCAAATCCTTTCCCGGACGAACCGTTGATGATCTCTACCTCTACATTTCCACCCACCAGTGGAACAACTCCAAACCCCGGCAATACGGAATTGGCATTGACAAACTCATCCCCCGCGACATGGAGGCGTTCAGAAAGAAAATGGCAGATTTAAAGGAGCATGAATATCCTGATATGAAGCAGGATATAACATTTTTTATTCTTATCAATGTCGATGGCCGACATGAACGGAGAATCATAGATAAATTAATGCAGCTTGAACCGGTTCGCGAACTACATTCGGTCCACGGCTCCATTGATTTTCTGGTCAAAGTTGTTCTTTCCCGCGACCTTCTGGCCTCTGATGCCGAGCTGATTTCCCAGTTCACCCACGGCAATGTCCGGATGCTTAAAGGAGTTATCTCCACCCAGACATTAATTCCCGGCCTGTCCCGCTATAAAGACGATCACTGTCAATAAGCACATCTCCATGCTGACAACCTTTGACCGACAACACATCTGGCATCCCTACACATCCATGACCAACCCCCTGCCGGTGTACCCTGTACAATCGGCATCCGGGGTACGCATCGCCCTGGAAGACGGGCGGACACTCATTGACGGCATGTCTTCCTGGTGGGCAGCCATTCACGGCTATAACCATCCGGTTCTCAATGCCGCCCTTCAGGGACAGATGGAAAAAATGGCCCATATCATGTTTGGCGGGCTGACCCATGAACCGGCCATTGAACTCTGTCGGCTGCTGGTGGATCTGACTCCAGCTGATTTAAACCGGGTTTTTCTCTGCGACTCAGGATCTGTCAGCGTGGAGGTTGCCCTGAAAATGGCTCTTCAATTCCAGCACGCAGATGGCCATCCCGAAAAACACCGCCTGCTCACAATCCGGGGCGGCTATCATGGCGACACCTTTCACGCCATGTCAGTCTGCGACCCCGTAACCGGCATGCATTCCCTCTTTTCTGATTCCCTGCCCAAACAGATTTTTGCCCCCCGCCCGCAATGCAGATTTACCGACAGCTGGCAGCCTGATGATATTGTTGCAACAAAAACCCTGCTGACCAGACATCAAAACGAACTGGCCGCCGTCATTGTAGAACCTGTGGTTCAGGGAGCCGGTGGCATGTGGTTTTACCACCCGCAGTATCTTCGTGAATTACGTAAACTCTGCGATGACTGCAAGGTCCTGCTCATCTTTGATGAAATCGCCACCGGCTTTGGCCGTACAGGAAAACTCTTTGCCGCCGAACATGCGGAAGTAACTCCGGATATTCTCTGTCTGGGCAAGGCTCTGACCGGTGGTTACATGACTCTTGCGGCAACCCTTGCGACCAAACAGGTGGCCGAGACAATTTCCAGTGCCCCTCCCGGCCTGTTCATGCACGGCCCGACTTTTATGGGCAACCCTCTTGCCTGTGCTGTGGCTACGGCCTCAATCAACCTGCTGCTGCAGACAGACTGGCAGAAAGAAATAGAGTCCATCGCCCAGCAACTGCAGCAGGAGCTGGCCCCGGCCAAAGATTTCCCCCAGGTGCGTGATGTGCGGGTATTGGGCGCCATCGGGGTGATTGAAATGAAAAAAGAGGTCAACATGGGCGAGCTGCAAGACTTTTTTGTCAGGCAGGGGGTCTGGATCAGGCCATTTGGCCACTTGATTTACCTGATGCCACCCTATATTATCAACACAGATGAGCTGACAACCCTCACCTCTGCCGCACTCAAGGCCGCTCAGTTGTAACAATCAACATGTGCCGCCCCGCAACCCGGCAGGCTCCATCACGAGACATCTGAACCCTGAACCGATTGGAAGACCATGCAGATAAAAAACACCAGAATTAATAAAGTCGTCCTCCTCGTACTCGTCGTGGTGATCTCTGCTCTGTTTCTGACCATGGTCAGGCAATTCCTGATGGCCATTTTCATGGCCGGACTCTTTTCCGCCATGGTCAAACCCATTCATAAATGGCTGACCCTCCGCTTCCGGGGCAGGGATAACCTCGCCTCAATTGTAACGATCACAGGCATAATCTTCCTGGTTCTGCTGCCCCTGAGTTTTCTCATAGGGGTGATCGTCGCCCAGGCTGTGCATGTGGGCCAGTCCGTCTCTCCCTGGCTTGAATCATTTATCAAAGAACCGAGTATGCTCACCGGATACCTTGAAAGAATTCCCTATTACCAGGAAATTCTCCCGTACAGGGATATGATCTTAAATAAAGCCGGACAGGCTGTCGGTGTTCTCTCAAACTTCCTTATCGATTCCCTCGCCTCTATGACCAAAATGACATTTAACGCCCTGCTCAATGTCATGATCATGCTCTATGTCATGTTTTATTTCCTGACCACAGGGGATGTGCTGCTCAAAAAAATCCTCTACTACATGCCCCTGGCTCACCATGATGAGGAACGTCTTTTACAACGCTTTACCTCCGTTGCCGGGGCAACCATGAAATCCACCCTTATTATCGGCATGCTTCAAGGTGGATTATGCGGCTTTGCCTTTTATCTGGCTGGTATCCAGGGAGCTATTTTCTGGGGTTCGGTTATGGCGGTGATGTCGGTGGTTCCAGCTGTCGGGACGGCCATTATCTGGGGCCCGGCATTACTTGTTCTGGCGCTTGGCGGGGATTTTAAAGGGGTGATAATTCTGGCTGTTATCTGCGGCGCTCTGGCCGGAAACCTTGACAACGTTCTCCGGCCGAGGCTGGTTGGCAAAGACACTGAAATGCATGATCTGTTTGTCCTGTTCGGCACCCTTGGCGGCCTGACCATGTTTGGGATACTGGGGATTATTATCGGCCCCATTATCTCAGCATTATTCATAACCATCTGGGAAATTTACGGCGATGTATTCCATGATTATCTGCCGGAAGTCGGAAGAATTAACAAAAAATCATAAAAATGAGGTCACTGTTCAGCTGCACCCAGGTGGCAATAACACTGGATTTAGTCAGGCGCTGGTAGTATTCTTTGCCAAAATTTTTCGTGTCATGCACGTTTTCGGATCATGCTGTCTGTAGGGTGCCTTGAATAATTAGATATTTTGTTCGAGTTCAAAGTGCCCTGTTATTGAATCTGACAACGCTCTCTAACTATTGATATATTCATCTTCCATGGAAACAGTGTTCCCCTTTTTCGTACTCCTGCTTATCGGGATGGCTCTTCAGCATATACACATCTTTCCGGCTGAAACAGATAAGACCCTGAATCTATATGTCATCTATGTTGCCTTGCCGGCTCTTATCCTGCAGCAGGTGCCAAAACTTAATTTCAGTGGCAATATTCTGGCTCCTTTTATTATGCCCTGGCTGGTACTTGTTTTCTCAGCTTTATCTGTACTGCTACTCTGCAAAGTCATGCGCTGGTCCCGTGAAACCACGGGTTCCCTATTACTCATGGTACCACTTGGTAACACATCATTTTTAGGTATCCCCATGGTGGAACGCTTTTTTGGCTCAACCGGTGTTCCCTATGCCATCTTGTATGATCAGTTTGGAACTTTTCTGGCTCTTTCGAGTTATGGCTCGCTCATTCTTGCTTTGTATGGCTCCGGCATAAAGCCAACCCCGCTGGCAGTCGTCAAAAAAATAATTCTGTTCCCTCCTTTTATAGCCCTTGTTGCCGCTCTCTATCTTCACGGAGTTACTCTGCCTATATGGCTGCATACGCTCTTTGCGATGACCGCAAAATCCATGGTCCCGGTGGTGATGGTGGCTATTGGATTTCAGATGCGGTTGCTTATGCCCAGGGATGAACTTATACCCCTTACCGCAGCTCTGACCCTTCGCCTGCTCATCACCCCTGTTGTCTTTCTGAGTGCCTGCAAAATGTTGCATTTCTCTGCCCCGGCCGTTCAGGTTTCTCTGCTGGAAACTGCCATGCCACCCATGGTGACAGCAGGAGCGCTTGCCTCCATTGCCGGACTCAAACCACGATTAAGCTCAGCCCTTGCCGCCTACGGCATTCTGGCATCTTTTTTTACCCTCCCCCTAATCCACAGTTGGCTTTAAGAATTATGAAACAAACAACAATTGCTACAAATTCTCTTCCCGTCACGCTGCACCTCGATCCTGCAAAGGGGGCTGAGCGCTGGATAACAACTCTGTTGCAGCGGGGCTTTCTGGTACCGATTGCCCACGAAATCCCCCTCACCGAACTCCTCGTTGCACTTCCCGGATTTAGCCGGGAATTTCTTGAGGAAAAGGTGCAAACAATTTTTCTTAACGGATTGGCTGAAGATGATATTCACAAACACCTGCAGCCCGGCGACACCCTTGCCCTCTCTGCGGCAATGCCGGGATTGGCAGGGGCGATTTTCAGGCGAGGCGGGCAACATGCGTCTCTGCGGACAAAAACGCAGCAGAAACAATGGTCTTCTGCCGATACGTCCGGCTACATAACGCTCAAACTCTTTAACTTGATTGCCGTGGAAACAGGGCCGGAATTGTTACAACAGGGAATTATTATTCGAGAAAAAATACTGACAAGATTTCTTACCCGCCAGAAAGTCCGGTTCGCAAAAACCGTACAAAAAATAACAGTTGCCGGGCAAACAGTTCCAGTTGCGGAACTGCTCAATCACATCGCCGCAAGTGACATCATTGTCCTGACTGTCAGATAGTGCCTGTCCATAAATGGACCTTTCGCCTGATCACTGCGTCGCTACGAAATGACCTATTTGGGGCCAGACACCAAGATAAAAACCTGCAACACGCAGCAAACTACCGGGGGAGATTTTTCTGCACAGCCTGCAAATCCGCCCAGGCAGCCTGTTTCATTTCAGGATGCTGCAGCAAAAACCGGGGATGATAAGTCACCATCACCTTCGCCTTACCGCCATGGGGATAACGGTACTGGTGGAACC
>JALXCX010000032.1 GCA_026990725.1 Desulfobulbaceae bacterium | reverse complement strand
ACTTTCTGTTTTGCCCACCCATAGACTTGTGCGGTGGCCGGGCAGGTTAAGTGCTGCGCAGCTGCAGAATAAAATGTCTGCTGGCTTACAGGTGACTGAGATTCAGGCTGGGGCACGTGAGATTCTGGTTGCCGAAGTGCTCAACAGAATGGATGAGGCCAATCGGGACACGCGTCTGCCCGCTTTTGGTGTCTATCATCCCGGTGAAGACAGGGCTTTTTTGTTGAGCATGCGGGAGGAGATGATTAAAGATGAGGATTTTCTGAACAAACCAGAGGTTCTGCAGGAACTGGACGTTGTTGTTTTATCTGATTTGATTATCAACAGACTCCTTGGCCTGGCCCATGAACAATGTGTGCGGGAGCATCTGGTGAGATATATCAGTGATGTTGCAGCTGCCCTTGATGAGTCTGTCAAGGCGGCTGTTGCTGATGATGCCAGTACACCTCTGCTTTTTCTTCTTAATCCAACCCGGGTCAGACAGGTGATAGATGTGGCTGACAGCAATGAAATAATGCCCCATAAATCCACTTATTTTTATCCCAAAATTATGACGGGCCTGTTAATTAACAAACTGGTAGCCAGCGAGACAGTCGTTGTTCCCGAAGTCGGCTGACTGTTGACTGATGGAGTACACAGACGATACGTTATTTGATGGACTTCTGCTCTGTCAGCAGCATAAGAACGGGTACAGGTTTTCCGTGGATGCCGTATTGGTTGCCCATTTTTGTAAACCACGGGCAGAAGACAGTGTTCTGGATATAGGTTGTGGTTGCGGGATAGTAGGACTGGTTTTATGTTACCGATATCCGCAGCTGAAAGTAACAGGACTCGAATTGCAGCCGAAACTGGCCCGGCTTGCCCGCATGAATTGTTCCGCAAATGGTTTTCAGCAAAGATTTACTGTTCAGGAAGGTGATGTACGTCAGATACAAGACGTTGTTGCTCCAGAAGCATTTGATATGGTGGTGAGCAACCCTCCATATCGTCCTGTTGGTTCCGGCCGCATAAACCAGGAAGATGAATGTGCCCTGGCTCGTCATGAACTGACAGCTAATCTTCAAAGCGTTGTTCAGGGAGCAGCGTTTGCTGTCAGAAATCGTGGCGTGGTCGTCTGTATTTATCCGGCAGATCGTCTGGCAACACTGTTGACCCGTATGGAAGCGCATCGGCTGACTCCCAAACGATTGCAGCCGGTGTACAGCTATCCCGAAGACACCCGGGCCAGATTGGTTATGGTCGAAGCGGTAAAAAATGGAGGACCAGGTGTCCGGCTTTTACCGCCGTTTTATATTTATACCTGTCCCAATGGGCCGTACTCGCAGGAAATGCTGGCTTTGTATAAAGATTAGTTGGTTTTGTTTGTTGTGGGTCCCATGTCTTGTCCCCTGGGGCGAAAAAGAATTATGATGCCCGGCTGCTGGCGACGGGGTGGTTTATTTCATGCTTGCACAAATTCGCAGTGGAGCAGTAATTGGTGTTGACGGGCTCATTATCCAGGTCGAAGTGGATCTGGCATTGGGGCTTCCCGGTTTTTCTACTGTGGGACTGGCCGAAGGCGCGGTCCGGGAATCAAAAGACCGGGTCAAAGCAGCGATTAAAAATTCAGGCTATGACTTCCCGCCCCGTAAAATCACAGTAAACTTGGCTCCTGCCGCGGTAAAGAAAGAAGGGGCAGGGTATGATCTTCCTATCGCCCTTGGTATTCTTGCAGCTTCAGAGACCTTGCAATGTTTGGAATTAGCTGAAACAGCGGTTGTTGGAGAGCTCTCTCTTAATGGTGCGGTCAGACCGGTGCGGGGTGTCTTGTCCATGGTGCTTGCCGCAAAAGACAGCGGTATCCGTCGTTTTCTGGTTCCAGAAGAAAACGCTCGGGAAGCAGCAGTCATTGAAGGAATAGAAATCATTGCTGTCAAGCGTCTTGAGCAGGCGGTTGAGTATCTTGCAGGTGTGCTTGAAATCAAAGCATCTACAACCGATGTGGCGAAACTTTTCAGTACACGAAACAGCTATTCTGTTGATTTTTCCGAAGTTCGTGGTCAGGAACATGTCAAACGGGCGCTTGAGGTGGCAACAGCAGGCGGTCATAACGTCCTGCTCAGCGGAGTTCCCGGTACAGGGAAGACCATGATGGCCCGAAGGATCCCCACTATTCTACCGGATCTCAATTTGGCAGAATCCATTGAAACCACAAAGATTTATTCAACCACCGGGTTATTACCCACAGATTTACCGCTCATGGTCACCCGGCCTTTTCGCAGCCCCCATCACACTATTTCCGATGCCGGTCTCATCGGCGGTGGTCAGATTCCCCGCCCCGGCGAAGTCTCGCTTGCTCACAACGGGGTGCTTTTTTTAGATGAACTGGCTGAATTTCGCAAAAATGTGCTTGAGGTCATGCGTCAGCCCTTAGAAGACGGCAACGTGACCATTGCAAGAGCCGCAACCAGTCTCAAGTTTCCAGCAGATTTTATGCTTGTTGCAGCAATGAATCCTTGTCCATGCGGATTTTTGGGTGATTCAACCAAGGAGTGTCTTTGTACTCCGGTACAGATACAGCGGTATCAAAGCCGTATTTCCGGCCCGCTGCTTGACCGGATCGATATTCAGGTTGAGGTTC
>JALXCX010000031.1 GCA_026990725.1 Desulfobulbaceae bacterium | reverse complement strand
TTATCATTTTTTGCAAACGCATCTTTTATATTATCGAGAAAAACGCTGCGAATAATACAACCACCCCTCCACAGCAGAGCGATGCCGCCATATTGAAGATTCCAGTTATGTTCCCGAGCGGCCTCTCTCATGAGCATATATCCCTGGGCGTAGGAAATTATTTTTGCTCCATACAAAGCTTGTTGAAGATCATTCACAACCTTTACAGAATCCTCAGAACAGTGTTCTGCGGGACCGGTGAGCAGTTCTGAACTCCTGCCCCGTTCCTCTTTCATGGAGGAAAGACAACGAGAAAAAACAGCTTCACCAATAAGTGTCAGCGGAACTCCTGACTGCAGGGCACTTATTGCTGTCCATTTTCCTGTTCCTTTCTGTCCCGCAGTATCAAGAATTTTATCAATAAGCGGCAAGCCGTCTTCATCCGTATATCCAAGGATATGAGACGTTATTTCCATAAGATAAGAATCAAGGACACCTGTATTCCAATCTGTAAATATAGTCTGCATTGCCTCTGCGTCAAGCCCAAGGGCACGCTGCAAAACATCATACGCCTCGCAGATAAGCTGCATATCCCCATACTCAATACCATTATGAACCATTTTTACATAATGGCCGGCACCTCCGCTGCCAACCCATGCACAACATGGTGTTCCGTCTACCTTTGCGGCAATGGCCTGAAACATCTCCTGAACAAATGGCCATGCGTCAGGATTTCCACCCGGCATAATGGAAGGCCCGTTACGGGCGCCCTCTTCTCCGCCTGAAATCCCTGTACCGATATACAGCAACCCTTGTTCAGCAAGAGAGGATGTCCGACGTTCTGTATCCGTAAATTGCGAATTACCGCCGTCAATAATAATATCACCTTTATCCAGCAATGGTATGAGCTGTTCAATAACAGTATCCACAACCGGCCCCGCCTTGACCATCATCATCACCCGGCGGGGACGTTTCAGAAGGTCGACCATCTCCTGAAGAGAATATGCTCCTATAATATTGGTCTCTTTTGCCGGACCAGACAAAAAATCATCGACTTTTGACGATGTGCGATTATACGCGGCAACTGTATAGCCATGGTCATTCAAATTAAGAACAAGATTTTGCCCCATGACAGCAAGTCCAATTAATCCTATATCTGCTTTACTCATAACTCCTCCAAGAAGAGAGAAAAAGGAACAATTTATGATGTTCTCAGACAACCATTGCCAACTCTTCTTCCCCGGTACAAGAGAGGCCATTGAGGATTTTTACTCACCATAGGCATTATTCACAACAGATTTATACTTTCCACATATTGACAACGTTATTAAAATGAACAACTGTTGAAGAAGAAAAAGGTGACGTTTACGAAAGTTTGCGGAAAAAAATCTTTGAACAGGGGGCAATTATGGCGACAATCAAAAAAGTGGTTATTCCTGTTGATTTTTCCAGTAATATGGACAAGGTCATAGATTACGGTGTGTCCATAGCCAGCGTATTTGGGGCAAAGATCGATTTTTTGCATGTGGTTGATGATTTTAAAGGCTATGATATGTTGCTTGTTCATCCGTCGTTTAAAAGCATAACCAATGATTTGCAACAACAGGCAAAGAAACAAATGGACGACGTGGTTGACAAGCAGAGCACACAAAAAAATGAAGTCAGCGGTCATGTCGCTGTTGGTTATGCCACAGATGAAATCATCAGCTATGCTAAAAAGACAGAAGCAAATCTGATTATAATTGGAACACACGGCAACAAGGGGATCGAACGCATCCTCATGGGATCGACAGCCAGTCAGGTCGTTAAGAACGCCCCATGCCCGGTGTTAGTTTTTAACCCCTTCACATAGGAATGTCTTTTTCCACGGGAAACAGGAAACAGATTCCCTTGTACATTACTTCAAGCCAGGAACACGAATGCAATACTTAAAATTATCTGTTTTTACCTTGACCGTTACCTCTGTTTTTTTCTCACTTCTGTCCCAGCCTGTCTCTGCTGCAGAGGATCCTTGCAAGCCATTACTTGTCATGTACTGTACCGCCTGTCATACTACGCAGCGTATTTGCACAGCCCTTGACAAAAAAGATGAAAAAGCCTGGGAAAAAACTATTGAGACAATGGGTGAATACGGCGACATAGATAAGAAAACCCTAGAACAGGTTTTGCAATGCGTTAAAACAAAAGAATCCGGAGACCCGGCTATTTGTACGAAATAGCCGTATATTTTCTTAAAACTACTATTTTTCATGTCTGAATCACTCAACAACAAACTCGGCACCTCAGGTGTTCTCTGGGATCTCAACGACCTGTACAATTCTCTGCAGGATGAACTGCTTACCGATGACCTGGATCTCTGCCAGCAGGAGGCCGTGCTGTTAAAGGAAAATTTTTCCGGCAAGCTGGCTGAACTTGATTCATCTGTTTTTGCACGGGTTGTACGCCGCCTGGAACGTATCCAGGTCAATCTTGGCCGGATCGAAACCTATGCTTTTCTACATTTTGTCACCCGGATAAAAGACAGCGAAGCCGGGGCTTTTTTACAAAAGAGCAAAGAAGCTGCCAGCAAGGTGAACAAAGAACTGGTTTTTTTTGATCTTGAATGGGCCCGGCTGGATCAGAAATCTGCAGAGCGATTGCTTGATGCGCAAG